>JASJAL010000320.1 GCA_030067055.1 Kiloniellales bacterium
CAGGATATGGCGGGCGTGAACCTCGGGCTTCGGCGGATTGGCCTCGACGAAGGCGTCGTAGCGTTCCTTGACCATGTCCTCGCTGACCCGCGCCGCTACCTGCTGCTCGACGTAGACCTCGCGCATCACGGCACCACGGATCTCCTCCAGCCGTTGCTTGACCGCTGGATCGTCCTCCAGCCCGCCGGCCTCGGCCGCGGCCCCGATGAGCCTGAGGTCGATGGTGCGTTGCAGCAGCAGAGGGAAGACCGCGTCGATTTGTTGCCGATACTGCGGCGGCAGCTGTTCGGCGGTCTCCAGCACTTCCGAGCGCAGCACGTCATCGCCGTTGACCGTGGCCACCACCGGGTCCTCGGCGGCCGGTTCCTGCGCCACGGCTGCCTGGGCGGCAAGCGCGAGCGCCACCGCCAGGCCAGCGGCGCGAACAGTAAGCTGGGTCATTTAGGGGGTCCTCTCCAGAAAATCTCTGCGCAAGACGCCAAGCCCGCCTACCGCAGCGCCAAGGGCCGCCATTGAGGCATGTCCCGGCACTCCTTACAAGCCCCCAGGGGCGGTGGCCGGGGACCTCGGCGCCCAGGCGCTTCGGCCTGCAAAACCTCGGGATTCCGACAGCCTCATACGGTCGCCGACGTTGACTTATCAAGCCATGAAGCCTATTTCTCACCGATAGCCGGGGGCAGCGCGGTCCCCATTCATTGGTCATTGGAAAGGCGTCGTTCCGGCCCGCTAATGCCGGTCGCTTTCCGCGTTTTTCTGCGAGGTTTCATGATCGGCGGGCTTGCCAAGCGGCTGTTCGGGAGCGCCAACGACCGCTATGTGAAGGGCCTCGGCGGCCTGGTGACCGCGACCAACTCCTTAGAGCCTGAATTCGAGGCTCTGAGCGACGACGATTTGCGGGCCCGCACCGAGGCCTTTCGCCAGCGCGTTGCCGAGGGCGCGTCTCTCGACGACCTGCTGCCAGAGGCCTTCGCCACCGTGCGCGAGGCCGCCAAGCGGACCCTGGGACAGCGCCATTTCGACGAGCAGCTCATGGGCGGCATCGTCCTCCACCGGGGCAACATCGCCGAGATGAAGACCGGCGAGGGCAAGACCCTGGTCGCCACCCTGCCGGTCTACCTCAACGCGCTCTCGGGCAAGGGCGTCCACGTGGTGACGGTCAACGACTACCTGGCCAAGCGCGATTCCGAGTGGATGGGCCAGATCTACCGCTTCCTCGGCCTGGAGGTCGGCTGCATCGTCCACGGCCTGCTGGACCACGAGCGCAAGGCCGCCTACGCCGCCGACGTCACCTACGGCACCAACAACGAGTTCGGCTTCGACTACCTGCGCGACAACATGAAGTTCAGCCTGGAGGAGATGGTCCAGCGCGAGTTCAACTTCGCCATCGTCGACGAGGTCGATTCCATCCTGGTCGACGAGGCGCGCACGCCGCTGATCATCTCCGGGGCCGCCGAGGATTCCTCGGACCTCTACAAGAAGGTCGACAAGGTAATCCCGCACCTGGAGGCCGAGCACTTCGAGAAGGACGAGAAGGCCAAGCAGGTGACCCTGACCGAGGCCGGCGTCGAGCGGGTCGAAGAGCTGCTCCAGGAGCGCGAGCTGATGAGCGAGGGCTCGCTCTACGACATCCAGAACGTCACGGTGCTGCACCACGTCAACCAGGCGCTGAAGGCCCACAAGCTGTTCGAGCGGGACACCGACTACATCGTCAAGGACGACAAGGTGGTCATCATCGACGAGTTCACCGGCCGCATGATGGAGGGCCGGCGCTACTCGGAAGGCCAGCACCAGGCGCTGGAGGCCAAGGAAGGCGTCTCGATACAGCAGGAGAACCAGACCCTCGCCTCGATCACCTTCCAGAACTACTTCCGGCTCTTTCCCAAGCTCGCGGGCATGACCGGCACGGCGATGACCGAAGCCGAGGAGTTCGCCGACATCTACAAGCTCGAGGTGATCGAGATCCCGACCCACCTGCCCTGCGTCCGCGACGACCAGGACGACGAGGTGTATCGGAGCGCCGAGGAGAAGTACGAGGCGATCCTCGAGACCGTGAAGGACTGCCAGACGCGCCAGCAGCCGGTCCTGGTCGGCACCGTCTCGATCGAGAAGTCCGAGGAGCTGTCGCGGCACCTCAAGAAAATGAAGGTCCCGCATCAGGTCCTGAACGCCCGCTACCACGAGCAGGAAGCCAAGATCATCGCCGAGGCGGGCTCGCCCGGGGCGGTGACCATCGCCACCAACATGGCCGGCCGCGGCACCGACATCCAGCTCGGCGGCAACCTGGAGATGCGCGTCTGGCAGGAAGCCGACCCGATCGAGGATCCCGAGGCCCGGCAGAAGAAGATCGACGAGATCACGGCCGACATCGCCGCCAAGCAGGAGGTGGTCAAGGCCGCCGGCGGGCTCTTCGTGCTCGGCACCGAACGCCACGAAAGCCGGCGCATCGACAACCAGCTACGCGGCCGCTCCGGCCGCCAGGGCGATCCCGGGACGTCGCGCTTTTTCCTGTCCCTGGAAGACGACCTGATGCGCATCTTCGGCTCCGAGCGCATGGACGGGATCCTGCAGAAGCTGGGGCTGGAGCGCGGCGAGGCGATCATACATCCCTGGGTCAACAAGGCCCTGGAGAAGGCGCAGCAGAAGGTCGAGGCGCGCAACTTCGAGATCCGCAAGAACCTGCTGCGCTTCGACGATGTCATGAACGACCAGCGCAAGGAGATCTACAGCCAGCGCAAGGAGATCATGAGCGCCGAGGACGTCAGCGACCTTGTCACCGAGATGCGCCACGAGGTGATCGACGACTTGATCGCCCGGACCATGCCCGAGAAGGCCTATGCCGAGCAGTGGGAGATCGGCACCCTGCACGAGGAATGCCGCCGTCTGCTCGCGCTCGACCTGCCGGTCGAGGACTGGGCCAAGGAAGAGGGCATCGCCGACCAGGAGGTCAAGGAGCGCATCCTCGACGCCTCGGACCGAAAGATGGCGGAAAAAGTGGCCAACTACGGCCCCGAAGTCATGCGCCACGCCGAGAAGAGCTTCCTGCTGCAGCTCCTCGACGTCCATTGGAAGGAGCATCTGCAGGGCCTGGACTACCTCCGGCAGTCGATCTACCTGCGCGCCTACGCCCAGCGCAATCCGCTCAACGAGTACAAGATGGAGGCCTTCGAGCTATTCCATCAGATGCTGGCGCAGCTGCGCGAGCACATCACGTCGCTCTTGAGCGTGCTGGAGATTCGCTTCGCCGCGCCGGAGGAAGCGGAGCCGGATGCCGCGACCGCCAGCGGTCCCGGCACCAACGGCCAGACACCACCCGACATCCCGAACATCGCGCGGCCCCCGGCGGAAGTGCACGAGACCCGGGAAGACCCGGCCCTGCACGGCTACCAGGAGCGCGAGATGCCGGCCACCGGGACCCATGGTCCCATCGGCACCATCCGCCACGCCCGGCCGGAGGAGATGAACCCCGCCGACCCCAGGACCTGGGGCAAGGTTCCGCGCAACTCCCCTTGCCCTTGCGGCAGCGGCAAGAAATACAAGCACTGCCACGGCAAGGTGGCTTAGGCCCCCTCAGTCAGTAGGACCCGCGTCCAACAACGGGCCGCTCGAATTGCGCGTCAGCCCTGCGGCGGCGCGGCGGGATACCAGGCCTCCGGATCCGGCATGACGAAGTCTTCCGGAATGAAGAAGGTCTCGATGGTCGTGGTGGTCGCCGCCTCGGTCTCGAAGTAGGCGTAGGGCACCTTGCCCTGCCACCAGCCTGACTGGACCATTGCGAAGCCGCGCTCCTCGAAGGCGGCGAGCCGCGCGTCCCAGGGCAGGCCGTTGCAGTCGACGGCAACATGGTGGACGCCCTCGCCGTGCTGCTCCAGGAACTCCTCGTAGAGGCTGGGCCCGGTCAGCGGCTGGACGATCTCCCACATCATCGTGCCTGAGAAGGCCAGGCAGAGCTTCATGGAGTAGCTCGCCGGCTGGCCGCGGAAGGTCAACTCGGTCACCGTCTCGGGCCCGAAGGTATAGACCCGCCAGGGACCGATGCCGGCCTGGACGAGGCCCTCCATGGTCCGCTGGTAGTCCCGGGTGACGACACAGACCTGGATCGTGTTGCCCAGGAACGACGTGTCCAGGGTGACTTCGCTCGTGACCTTCGGTGTCGCTGTCATGCCTTGGTGCTCCCTTTGAGGTTCGTACGGCCTTGCGGCGGCGAACTCGCCGTCTTCGAGGGGAACTTACCACCTTCGAGCGAGCCTGGAAGAAAACAGCCTTTCATGGGTAAAGACGGAGCGATCACCTGCGACGCGGCCGCAAATCGAGGCTGCGCGATTGCGGTTGCGCGATTGCTGTTTCTGGATATTCTTTACGTCGATTCGAAGACTGGCCCACTTCAGGGCGAACCGGGTGAAAACCCCGTGAGACTCCTTTCCGCAATACCGGGGTTCCCATAGATGCCTCTGGCCTTCGATGTCATGCAGCCGGCGGGTTCTCCTACCCATCGGCAGCGAGGACGGGCAATCGTCGCCGCCCATCCGGAGGTCAAGGGCCTGATCGGCCGCAACCCCTGGTCAGCCCTCTGGGCCGTTCTCCTGGTCTCCCTGCAGTGGTTGGCGGCCTTTCTCTTGAGCGAGGTGTTCTGGCTCTGGATCTTCGTGGCGGCCTACTGCTTCGGTGCCTTCGTCAATCATGCGCTTTACGTGCTCATCCACGAAGCCTCGCATGGCCTGGTATTCCGAAGGAAGAACCACAACAAGCTCCTGGGGATCTTCTGCGATTTCGCGCTGGTCACGCCGAGCGCCATGGCCTTCCGTGAGTATCACCTGCTGCACCACCAGCATCTGGGTGACTACGACATGGATCCGGACATCGTTTGCCACACCGAGGCGCGTTTGGTCGGCAACTCCGCCTGGCGGAAGACGGTCTGGCTCTTCCTGTTCTCGCTGTCGCAGGCCCTGCGGCCGCTGAAGATGCGGAATGTCACGTTCGGCAACCGCTGGATCGCCGCGAATACGCTTATCGTCCTGACCGTGGACATCGGGATCTTCGTCGTCCTTGGGCCGCAGGCCCTTGCCTATCTCGCGCTGTCCACACTCTTCGCGCTCGGCCTGCATCCACTCGGTGGCCGCTGGATCCAGGAGCACTACAAGACCGCGGAGGGCCAGGAGACCTATTCCTATTATGGCCCCCTCAATCGGGTCTGCTTCAACATGGGCTATCACAACGAGCACCACGATATGCCCGGCGTCCCCTGGAATGCTCTGCCCAAGGTTAAGAAGCTCGCGCCCGAGTTCTATAGCGACCTGAAATCCTACCGCTCCTGGACTGGGCTCTTGGTAAGGTTCATCTTCGACCCGACCCTGTCCACCTACAGCCGGATCCTTCGTCAACCGCCCCAGGACAGGTCCTCGGTCCCGGCCTTCGAGCGCAAGTCCCAGAGTCCGACCTACGCTTCGAGCACCCTGAAGTCGGCGATGCCGGGCTCGCCGGGCTGAGGAGCTCGCGCGGCGATGGCGGCCCTGTTCCTCAACGATACGCTTCGGCAATGGGTCGACCGGTCCCCGCAGCTTCGGAACGTCCGCTACCGGCTCGAAGCCAGCGCCGCCGCCACGTTCTGGGAAGTGGCGTCCTGGATGCCGCCGGAAAGGGCGTCGGCGTTCGGGCGCAGGGTGCTCGGGCTGGCAGGACCCCGCTTGGCCAAGTCGAAGCACGTCGAACGCAATCTGCGTCTTGCCTTTCCC
>JASJAL010000321.1 GCA_030067055.1 Kiloniellales bacterium
CCCATGACGCCGAGGGAATGGGCCTCGTCGACCAGCAGGTAGGCACCGTGCTTGCGTTTGACCTCTGCGAACTCGGCCACCGGCGCGCGGTCGCCGAGCATGGAGTAGATCCCCTCGATGATGATCAGACGGCTCTCGCCTTCGTCGCCCAGGCGCTCGAGGCGCTTGTCCAGGTCGCCCGGGTCGTTGTGCCTGAATCGGACCAAGGTGGCGCCGCTGAGGCGGCAGCCGTCGTAGATGCTGGAGTGCGAATCCGCGTCGAGCAGGATGACGTCCTGGGGGCCGGCCAGGCCGGCGATCATGCCCAGGTTGGCCTGATAGCCGGTCGAAAATACGATCGCCTTCTCCCGGCCCATGAAGCGGGCCAGGGCTTGCTCCAGATCGCGGTGTGCGCCGTAGGTGCCGTTGGCGATACGCGAACCGGTGGTGCCGGTGCCGTGGTTGCGGACCGCGGCTTCCGCCGCCTCCAGGCATTCCGGCTCGAAGGTTACGCCCATGTAGTTGTTGGTCCCGGCCAGGATCGTGCGCCGGCCGTTGATCCGGGCCTCGGTGGCCGAGTAGATCTCCTCCAGGCAGACGCCGAGGGGATCCGGGCCGACCGCCAGGAGTTGGTCGTGCCTCGCCGCAATGGGCGCGTACTTGTCCAGGATATCGGTCATGAGCTCTGTTCCATTCGCTGGCGAACCACGGAGACGAGATCGTCGACCGTCTCGATGTCGGAGACCAGATTGATCGGGATGTCGATTTCGAAGCTGTCTTCGATTTCCATGATCAGGTCCATGGCGGCGACCGAATCGATTTCCAGATCGGCGTTCAGCTTGGTGCCGCCGCTGAGGGCGATGCTCTTCTTATTGTAGGGCTCGAGCAGCGCCATGATGCTCTCGAGCGGCGAATCCCTAAGGTCGGATGCCATTGTCGTCCTCGTCGTCCCGTGACGGCCCTTCTTGTGACGAGCTGCCTGCTTCGGCGCAAGCCACAGTGCGGTCCCGATCCCAATTTGGCCCGGAAACGCTAGGCGCACACACGCCCAACTCTCTATCCGCAGCCGCAGGTCCTGGCGCCGTCCGGCTCACAGCCAGCCCCTTTCCTTATACCAGGCCAGGGTGCGGGGAAAGCCCTGCTCGAAGGTGATGTGGCCCTGCCAGCCGTTGAGCGCCGTGCCGCTCTGCCGGCGGCAGACCCAGTCTTCGTGGAACAGCTCGCGCAGCTTGCCGCGGGTCAGCATTGGGGCCCGCCCGAGCAAGGGCGCCAGCACCTCGTTGGCGGCGGCAGGCAGCCATAGCAGCCCCTGGGGCAGGCTCAAGGTCGCAACCGGCTTGTCGAGGCCGGCGCTGGCGATCTCGGCGAGTTCGGTCCAGGCGTAGCCCTGCGGCCGACCATCGTCCAGCTCGATCACCTCGCCTTGCCAGCGTGGCCGTTCGAGCAGATGCAGAATCGCCTCGATCAGGTCGTCGATGAAAAGCAGCGAGACCCGTTTATCGGCCGGCCTCGGCAGGAAGGCCTGGCCGCGCGAGAACTGCTTGAACAGGGTGAGCGTCGCCTGGTCCCCGGGACCGTAGACCGCTGGCGGCCGCAGCGCGACCCAGTCCAGATTGCCGGCGTGGCGGGCGACCTCCGCCTCGGCCTGGCGCTTGCTCGCCGCGTAGTCGGAGAGCCCGGGCTCGCGAGCCGCCAACGAGGAAAGCAGAAGGAAGCGCGGGCGCTGCGGAGCGGCCGCCGCGGTTGCCGCCAGCCCGGCCGTTCCGGACGCGTTGATTTCCTGGAATGCGGCCCGCGAGCGTGCCTTGATGGCGCCGGCGCAATGAATCACGACGTCGGCGTCGGCGACCAGATCCCGCAGGCTGTCATCCTCGCCGAGCGCACCCCGGACCGCTTGGACGCCCTCGGCTTCCAAGGCCGAATCGGGCCGGCGCAGCAGGGCCTTCACACGCCAGTCGGCGGCCAGAAGGCGGGGCACCAGGGCGCGGCCGATGAACCCGGTCGCGCCGGTCAGGGCGACGACGCCGGTCATGTCGCGGTCGGGCGGAAGTCGGTGGTATGCCGCCTAGTTTGCGGTCGCCATGAGCCGCGGGTCGCTGTCCGCAAACCCCGCGATCGGCGCATCCTCGGTGAGCGGGCGTAAGGCGCCACTGAGAAAATCCTCCCTCACGGCGGCACGGCTCAGCTTCCCCGACGAGGTGAAGGTGAGCGAGCGCGGCGGAACCAGGATCGCCTGGCAGTCAACGCCCGCCGTTCGGCGGATGTTGAACAGGATGTCCTGAACCAGAAGCTGCTGCTCCTGTTCTTCGGAGAGCCTGGTCTCGGCGATCACCACGACCTGCTCGCTGTCCCGCTCCTGGTCGACGGAGAAGGCAGCCACGCAGCCCGGCCGGATTCCCGGCAGCTTCTCGACGGTCCATTCCAGGTCCTGCGGCCAGATGTTCCGGCCGTTGCAGATGATCAGGTCCTTGCTGCGACCGGTGATGACCAGCTCGCCTTCGACCAGATAGCCGAGGTCCCCGGTATCCATCCAGCCATCGGCCAGCATCACGGCCTCGCTGGCCTCGGAGTCGTCATAGTAGCCCTGCATCACGCTGGGACCGCGGACGCAGACCCGGCCGATCTTGCGATCCGCCAGCGCTTGTCCGGTGCTGCCGCGGACCTCGACTTCGTGACCGGGCAACGCAGAGCCGCAGAACACGAAGGCGCGGGCCTTGTAGGCCGAGCTGCTGGTCTTGGCCTTGCTCGGAATGGCCTCCGCCCGGCTTTCGTAGGCGGTCCGGTCGATATGGTCGACGCGCACGCCGCTGCCGAGCCTGGGGAAGGTCACCGCCAGGGTCGACTCCGCCAGGCCATAGCTCGGCAGGAAGGCCTTACCGTCGAAGCCGCTTGGCGCGAAGCAATCGGTGAATTCCTGGAGGACCTCGGGCCGCACCATCTCGCCGCCGATGCCGGCAATCCGCCAGCTCGAAAGGTCGTACTGGCTGGCTTGCCCGTTGGTCACCCGACGGACGCAAAGCTCGTAACCGAAGGTCGGGCTGAAGGCGATCGTGCTCTGCGCCTCGGAGATCAGCTTGAGCCACAGCAGGGGCCGCCGGGCGAAGGCCGAGGTCGCCATGTAGTCGATCGACACCTGGGACATCATCGGCGAGATGCAAAAGCCGACCAGCCCCATGTCGTGGTACAGCGGCAGCCAGGACGTTGCCCGGTCTTCCGGCACCAGCCTGAGGCCATCGCGGGCGATGCCGCGGGCGTTGTTGGTGATCGCCCGCTGGCTGACCAGGACTCCGCGCGGCAGGCTGGTGCTGCCCGAGGAGTACTGCATGTAGCAGGGCTCGTCCTTGGTCAAAGGCCGCAGCTCGCCGCCGCGGGTGCCGAGGCCGAGGAAGTCGGCCGGCGTGCCGATCATGCCGGCGACGACGCCGGTCCCGGCTTCTCGCAGCAGGGCGATGAGCTCATCCGACGCGATCGCCGCCGAGACCTTGGCGGCGTTCAGCATGGCGCGCAGCCGCTGGACGTAAGCTTCGTGGCCGCCCAGGTTGATGGAGAGCGGCAAGGGCACGGGGACCAGACCGGCGTACTGGCAGCCGTAGAAGAAGGCCATGAAATCCGGGGTGGTCTCTGCCAGGATGGCCACACGGGCGCCGCGCTCAAGGCCGAGCGCCGAAAGCCGCAGCGCGGCCTCGTGGCTGCGCGCCTGCAACTCGGCGTAGCCGAGAACGGTTTCGAGATGTCCCCTGGGCGCATAGAAGTTGCAGCCGGTGGTGCCGCGCGCCGCGTAGTCCAAGCCCTCGGTCAAGGTCTCGAAATCGCCGAGACGTTGTGTCAGGCTGCCGTGTGAAGTCGGTGTCGGAATCACTACTACCTGCTCCCCGATCCGAAGTGACCGGACGATGCCGCGAGAGGCGGGCCGAAAGATCTCAAGACTGAGAAAGGGTCTGCGATGGAGTCCGGTGCTCAAGGTGGTGAACGTCTGTGACGCTAGATCTATCCTGGCCCCGCCGGATAGCCAAATCACTCATTGTTACGATATGTTACGGGAGAATTCTGCGATCGCCGCGTAGAGCCGGCCTGAGCTTGCGCCCAGCTGCTCTGATCGGTGTCGGTGCGACCTGCGTGAAGCCGGGAAAACCCCCGGAAATCCGGGGGTCCGGGGCGACAGGCGACCATCGGTCGGCATTTTGGGGTTGCTACTGACCGGTTGCCCGCCAGGGGATTTCCGCGGAAATGCGCGTCTTTCTGTCGCCTGTGGCAACTCTGTGAGCGGCCCCGAGGGCTGTCGCCTGTCCGAATCGGGCCTGCTTTCGGTTCGGCCGGAAAGGTCACGGCCCGCGATCGTCGGACCGCGGGCCGTGCAACTGAAATCCGTGGCCGGACCGAATCGGTCCGGCTACGCGGTCTAAGCAGCCGGATCGACCGGAGCGACCGCGCTGCGACCCTGCGGCGCCAGGCTGTCCTGCATCATGCCGAGGCAGCCGAACATGAGCTGGACCAGCTCCGCCTGACGTTCGACGCCTGTCTTCTCGAAGACCCGTTTCAAATGCGTCCTTGCGGTGTGCACCGAGATGCCGAGCCGCTCGGCGATTCCGTCGAGCCTTTCGCCCTCGGCGATCAGCTTGGCCAGCCGGGCCTCGGCGGGAGTCAGGTCGTAGTAGCGCTTCAGGAACTCGACGCTGTGGCCGCAGAGCGATTGGTCCGGGTCGAAGAAGAAGACCAGGTGGTACAACGGTTCGCCGACCGGCTTTTCTCCCGCCACGTGGAACGGGCAGGCCATGACCGCGTAGGGCCGGGCCCGGGACGGTCGCTGCACGGCGAAGAGGGCCGGGCAATCCGCCCCCGGATCCTGGCGGCACCATTCCAGGCGTCCCACTGCGGTTCGCAGGGATCCCCTGCAGCCGTCGACGCAGACTTCGATCTGGCCGAGATCGAAGTGCAGGCCGTCGCCCAGGGTAAGCATGCGTTCGGCGGCGCCGTTGGTCGCCGTGATCTCGCCGCGCGAATCGACCATGGCGACGCCGACCGCCAGGTTGTTGAGCGCGGCCATCGCACCCCTCTCGATCACCTGGTGCGCCTCCGTTTCCTGCTTTAGCTGCAGGGCGTTGCGCATGTGATCGACGACCTGCTGGCAAGCCTCGCGCTCGGCCTCGCAGTACGGCGTGCCCGAAGCCGGGCGCGCGACGGTGAGATGCAGCTGCTGCTCGCCGAAGGTGCCGACGCAGGCGTGCAGGGTCGGGCCGACGTTCTGCTGCCTCAGGAATTCGGCGAAGAGGCTGGGCGTGCCAGCCGAATCGGCGGTCTCGCCGGAGTCGCCCGAGACGACCGGACCTACCGTTTCCGCGCCGTCGTCGCGGCTCAGCCAGGGCGTGTCCTGGGCCAGCTTGCCTTCGAAGGTGGAGATAAATCCCTCTTCGACCCCGTGCGCCTTATGCACGCGGCGGGCATTCGCTTTGGCGTCATAGAAGAACAGCAACGCTTTCGTGCTGTCCAGCAGCGCCGTCGTTCCCGACAGCACGGTGGACCAGAGGTCGGGAAAGAACACCGCTTTGTAGATCTCCCCGATGAAGGCCGAGTTGAGCGCACTCTCTTCTCGGCTCCTAGGGGATTTGGACGTTGTCTTTCTTGATCTTGAGGCGGTCTTGGCTGGTAAAGCCGGCATGGTGAGCGAGCCCCCTCCTGCTCTCTACGGCCGATCACAGTGACCGGCGCCGGTTTATCGATGGACAAGGTCTCCCAGAGCTAGGGTTAACC
>JASJAL010000322.1 GCA_030067055.1 Kiloniellales bacterium
CGCGGTGGTGGGTCTGGTGGTTGAAGAAATGCCCCAGGGCCTGCCACAGCGGCATGGAGAGGTCCTTGGGCTTGACCAGGGTCCGGAAGTTCAGGTCGCCGGCGATGGCCTCGGCGGTGAGGCCGCCGGTGTAGTTCTCGATCCGCGCGTCCTCGGCCTCGCGGGCGGTGCGCAGCTCGGCGAAATCGTCGAAGAGGATCTGATCCAGGCTGGTCACGCCCGCCTCGAGCGCCTCGAAGCGCGACAGCCAGACCCGGTCGCCGACCAGGATGTGGTTCAAGGTACCGTGCAGCGAGCTGAAGTAGGCCGCCGGCCGCGGGGTCCGGTAGGCGCCGTCGGGCAACTCGGCGGCCGCGTCGTAGACCAGCCCATTGGCCCAGGTGTTGTAGCGGGCGAAGGTCTGGAAGTACTCGGGGCCCACCATGGTCGCCGCCCTCCTCAAAGCTCGGTGATCGGGATGTGTCCCGGCTGCCTCGCGACCCTTTCGAGCCAGGCCTGGATCCGCGGGAAGCGGTCCAGCTCGAAGCGGCCTTCCTCGGCGACGTGGGTGTAGGCGTAAAGCGCGACGTCGGCGATGGAGTAGCGCCCGCCGACGAAGAAGTCCGCTTCGCCCAGGTGCCGCTCCATGACACCAAGTGCTTGGTAGCCGCGCTCCATGCGCGCCGGGATCTCCGCCGCCATCGCCTCCGCCTGGCCGGAGAAGTGCCAGAAGCGGACCACGGCGACGTAGGGCTCGTGGCTGTACTGCTCGAAGAACATCCACTGCAGCACTTGCGCTTGCTTCAGCCTGTCCTCCGGCAGGAAATTCGTGCCCAGGGCCAGGTAGAACAGGATCGCGTTGGACTCGGCGAGCCGGGTGCCGTCGTCCAGCTCGAGCAGGGGGATCCGGCCGTTCGGGTTCTTGGCCAGGAAGTCCGGTGTCCGGGTCTCGCCCTTCAGGATGTCGAGCTCGATGCGCTGGTACGGGATGCCAAGCTGGTTCAGCAGCAGGCGGACCTTGTAGCCGTTGCCGGACTCGTGGAAGTCGTAGAGCCGCATGCGCGCACACCCCTCCAAGCCTCATCGGATCCCAGGCTTATAGCGCAAGGCGTGACGGCGGGCGCTTGAGTTTTGCTTGGGAGAGGGATGAGCGGAATTTGGCCGGGCGTGACCGCGTGCCGGAATCGAAACGGGCGCCCCCTTGCCGGGACGCCCGTTCGTGTTCGACAAGGTCTTGCCGGCGGCGGATCAGCAGCCGCCGCGGTCGATCCCGATGTCCTGGAGCAGGCGCCGGTCGCAGCCATTGAAGGCCCGGCGGTAGGCGCTCTCGCGGGCGGCGGAGGTCCCGATGCCGCTGGTCGCGGCGATGATGGCATCGGCGGCCCGGCGAACCAGGTCGCGCGCGGACAGGCCGGGGATGGTGCGGTCGGCGATGAAGGTGAGATCGGCCATAGCAGCTCTCCAAAGACGAGCCTGTCGCGGTCGCCAGGGCCCTGGTTCCGGTGCAGGTCTTCCTGCGCAGATACGCCTCGTTGCGCCCGGACGCCAATGCTGGTTTTTCTTAGGGGACATGCAAAAAAGGCATGCCTCCCGTTGAGGATTTGGCAAGGAAAACTGATGCGAACCGCGGCCTTCGGCGGGCCTCAGCGCAGCGCCGGCTCCAGGCGGTCGAGCGCGGCGGAGAGGGTCTCCGGGGTGGCGGCGAAGCAGAGCCTGAGGTGGCCCTCGCCGCCCGGCCCGAAGGCCGAGCCGGGGGCCAGGCCGACCTTGGCGGACTCGAGCAGCTCCTTGGCAAAAGCCATGGAGTCGGTCAGCCCCTCGACCCGGAAGAAGGCGTAGAAGGCGCCCCGCGGCCGGGCCAGGCGGACTCGCGGCAGGGCAGCGAGCCGCTGATGGACCAGGTCGCCCGCGACGTGGCAGCGATCGATGAGCGATTGGGCGAAGGGCTCGCCCTGCTCGATCGCGGCGACCGCGCCGTGCTGCAGGAAGGGCGGCGCGCCCGAGAAGGAGAACTCGATCAAGCGGTCGAAGGTCTCCGCCATCGAGGGCGGATGGATCAGCCAGCCCAGGCGCCAGCCGGTCATGCACCAGGTCTTGGAGAAGGAGTTGACGACGATGACCGGATCCTCGGGCTCGATCAGGGTCAGCAGCGAGGGCGCGGTCGGCCGCTCGGCCGCCGGCCGGTCGTAGACGAAGCGGGTGTAGACCTCGTCCGAGATCAGCCAGATCCGCTTCTCGCGGCAGAACTCGAGCAGCGCCTTCTGGTCCTCCCCCGGCATGATCCAGCCGCTGGGGTTGCCCGGCGAGTTGACGAAGATCGCGCGGGTTTTTTCGCCGCAGGCCGCGAAGAGCCGGTCCATGTCCAGGTGGAATCCGCCTTCGGGCAGCGGCTCCAGGACGACGTCCACGTGGCGACCGCCGGCGATCTGCACCGCCGCGACGATGTTCGGCCAGACCGGGCCGACCACCACGACCTCGTCGCCGGGCCGAACGAAGGCCTGCAGCGCCAAGACGATCGCGGTCATGCCCGAGGTCGCGATCGAGATCCGCTCGGAGTCCATGGCGACGTCGTAGAGGTCCGCGGTGTAGCGGGCCAGGGCCTCGCAGAGCTGGGGAACGCCGCGCTTGCGCGGGTAGAAGGTCTCGCCGGCCTCCAGCGCCGCCGCGGCCGCCTTGCAGATGAAGTCCGGGGTCGGCTGGTCGCCCTCGCCGACCCACAGCGGGATGATGTCCTTGCGCCCCAGGCCGAGCTCGAAGACCTCGGCGATGCCCGAGTTGCCCAGGCTCTCGATCTCCGGCCGCAGGGCGGCGGGATAGAGCGGCGGCGTCGGTGTGTCGGGCATGGGCGGCAACCCCGGACCTGAGGGCGAAAGACCAGCCTTGTCTCTGCCAGATCCCCCCAGCCCGGGCAACCCGAGTCCGCGCGGATTGCGCGCCTCAGGCCTCGAAGCCGCCGTCGACGTTGAGGGTCTCGCCGGTCACGAAACCTGCAGCCGGGCTGGCCAGGAAGGCGACCGCGTTGGCGACGTCCTCCGGCCGGCCGTAGTGGCCGAGCGGGATCATCGGGCCCAGGACCCCGGCCAGGTCCCCTTCCGCCGGGTTCATGTCGGTGTCGATCGGCCCCGGCTGGATCGCGTTGACCGTGATCTTCCGCGCCGCCAGATCGCGGGCCCAGGCCTTGGTGAAGCCGGCGACCGCGAACTTGCTCATGGAATAGAGCCCGAGCCCCGGCAGCGGCGCGCGCTGGCCGAAGATGCTGCCGATATTGATGATCCGCCCGCCCTCGGGCATGACCTCGGCGGCCGCCTTGGCGGCGAGGAAGACCGCCCTGATGTTGACATCGACGGTGGCGTCGAAATCGGCCTCTTCGGTCTCGCCGAGGGGGCCGCCGGCGAAGATTCCGGCGTTGTTGACCAGGACGTCCAGGCGTCCCAGTTGCGCGACCACCTTGGGCACCAGGGCCTTGATCTCCTCCGCCTTGGCCGCGTCGGCCTTGATAGCCATCGCCTCGACGCCCAGGTCGCGCAGGTCCGCGACCACGTTTTCGGCGGCCTCGGACGAGCTGGCGTAGGTGACCGCGACGTTGGCGCCCTCCTCGGCCAGGCGCTTCGCGATGGCGGCGCCGATGCCGCGGCTGCCGCCGGTGACCAGGGCCACCTTGCCCTCCAGTGTCTGCGTCATTTCGGATCTCCCCGGTGATCTTGGCGCCAGGCCGCGCAGTCTGCGGCCTCCCGAGGATGATGTCGAATGCAAAGGCGACCGAGGCAAGGCCATATGCGCCGAAAATTCGCCCCATTTTCGGAGACACTGGAGGGGCGCAGGATCGCCCGTCCGCTTTCTCGATCCCTCCCCCCGCACGTCCTCCGAGAAAGGTCCCCCAAAGCCATGTCCGAGACCAAATCCAAGCTACGGGTCGCCGTGCTCTTCGGCGGCCGTTCGGCAGAGCACGAAGTCTCGCTCCTCTCGGCGCGCAACGTCGCCGCCGCCCTGGCCGAGGCCGGCCACGAGGTCACCCTGGTCGGGATCGGCCGCAGCGGATGCTGGTACGTCGCCGAGGAGATCGCGACGCCGGCCGAGGCCAACTGCGCCACGACCCGGCAGCTGGCCGTCGTCCCCGGCGCCGGTCGCCAGGGGCTGCGAATGGCCGCGACCGGCAAGAACCTGGACCCGGTCGACGTGGTCTTTCCCGTTCTGCACGGGCCCTTCGGCGAGGACGGCACCATGCAGGGCCTGCTGCGCTGCCTCGACCTGCCCTTCGTCGGCCCCTCGGTCCTGGGCTCGGCCGTGGCCATGGACAAGGACGTCGCCAAGCGGCTGCTCACGGCCGCCGGCCTGCCGACCGCGCCCGGCGTGACCCTGCGCCGGACGTCGCCCGAGGACTTCGCGACCCTGTCCGGCAAGCTGCGCCCGCCGCTTTTCGTCAAGCCGGCCAATCTCGGGTCCTCGGTCGGGGTGACCCGGGCCGAGACCGAGGCCGAGTTCCAGGACGCCCTGGCCCTGGCCTTCCGCTACGACGCCAAGGTCCTGGTCGAGGAAGAGGTGAAGGGCCGGGAGATCGAATGCGCCGTGCTCGGCGGCGGCGAGATGGCCGCCTCCCTGCCCGGCGAGATCCTGCCCGCCGAATCGCACGGCTTCTACACCTACGACGCCAAGTACACCGACCCGGAGGGCGCCGGCCTCTTGGCCCCGGTCGAGCTGCCGCCCGAGACCACGCGCCGGGTCCAGGAGATGGCGGTCGCGGCGGCCCGGGCGCTCGACTGCGAGGGCATGGCCCGGGTCGACTTCTTCCTCAAGGACGATGGTGCGCTGGTGATCAACGAGATCAACACCATCCCGGGCTTCACCGCGATCTCCATGTATCCCAAGCTCTGGGCGGCCAGCGGCCTGCCCCCGGCCACCCTGGTCGACCGCCTCCTGGCCCACGCTCTGGCCCGCCATCAGCGCGAGCAGCGCCTGGAGGTCCTCCACGAGGTCTGAGGTCGCTCCACCATCCGGCTGTCACTGCCTGGGCGCCTGTGGCCGTAGCCCGGTGCTGCGCAACGCTTCGCGCGATCGCAGCACGATAACCGCGACCTGACTACGGGGAGGTAAGCTGGTACTTTCCCTCCGTGTGCAGGTAGAGAATGCACTCATCACCCGACAGGCATGACAGCTCATGCGACGCCTTGCCCGTGGAGCCGAAGTAGCTTCCGGGGTCCAGTTTGTGTTTGTCCGACCCTCCGGATACTTGAACCTGGGTGACGCCTCGGATCGTCACGACGCGCATCAGCGGGGCGACGGTGCTCAGCTTGCCGCTGTATCCAGCGGGCAACTTGACGAAGGTGCCGTTCTTTTCTTCGCTCGTGATCTCGCCCCAGAGATAGGCCAATTTGGGCCCAACACCCGTGATCCACGTGGTGTCCGCTGCGTCCAACCACATGATGTTCCGCGCTTCGACGTTTATGGGACGCTCGCCCGCGTCGAAGGCTTCCTTTTCGGGTTTGACGAGATAGGGGCCGGATAGGATCTCGAGGAATATGGTGGGGTTTTGGCCTTTCGCCGCCGTGATGTGACTTTCGCCGACCGGCTGAGTCCAGAATGAACCGGGTTCCATCCACATTTTTTCCGCCGTCGGATCATCGTTGTGCACGGCGCCGTCAATGACCACGGCGCGGTATGTGATGTTGTGGATGTGCGGCGGTGACTGAAACCCGTCTGCGAAGGTGACGAGCATTCCCGACGACACGTCTTCTCGAATGTTTCCCCA
>JASJAL010000323.1 GCA_030067055.1 Kiloniellales bacterium
GGCGCTGGGCGCCGGTCTGTAAGATCGCCTCGCGCCCGGTGGGGGCACTTTCCTTGAGCCGGTCGAAGGTGTCGATCAGCACGATGTTGTTGTTGACCACGATGCCGGCGAGCGCGATCACGCCGATCCCGGACATGACGATGCCGAAGGGCTGACCCGTCGCCAGCAGGCCGAGCATGACCCCGATGGTCGACATCACGACCGCCGAGAGGATCAGGAAGGCGCTGTAGAAGCTGTTGAACTGGGTCACCAGGATGATCGCCATCATGAACAGCGCGATGACGAAGGCCTTCTGCAGAAAGGCCTGGGCCTCCTTCTGTTCCTGATCCTCGCCCTTGAAGCGGACCGATACCCGGGGATCGATTTCCGCCGCCGCCAGCCAGGTCTTGAGCTCCTGGACTTTGTCGTCGGCCAGGATCTTCTCGCCGGTCGCCGGGTCGAAGCCGACGTCCGCACGGAGGGTCATCACCCGGCTGCCGTCGACCCGGCGCAGCATGCTGACCCGCGGCTTGGGGCTGCGGGTCACGAAGTTGGAGATCGGAACCAGCCCGGTCTTGGTCTGAACCCTGATCTGGTCCAGGTAGTCGACCCTTCGGTAAACCTCGGGGAGACGGACCACGATGTCGATCTCGTCGTCGCTCTCGTCCGGCCGGTACCCGCCCAGCTTCATGCCATTGGTGACCATGCGGATATAGGAGCCGAGCAGGCTGACGTCGGCGCCGTACTTCGCGGCCTCGGCGCGGTCGACCTCGATCTGCCATTCGATTCCGGGCATCGGCAGGCCGTCCTCGAGATCGACGAGGCCGGTCATGCTGCGAAGCTTGTCGTAGATCTTGAATACGGTGGGCGCGATCAGCTCGGGAAAATCCGAGGCGATCTCGAGCTGGATCGGCTTGCCGACCGGCGGGCCAGCTTCCTGCTTCCTGGTCTCGATGAAGATGCCGGCCAGGTTCGACGCGCGCTGCCGCAGGTCAGCCATGATCTCGTCGGCCGGACGCCGCAGGTTCCAGTCGACGAACTCCAGCCGAATCGTGCCGATGATGTCTTCCGGCTCGTTGTTCCTGCGGCCAGAGGAGGCGCGGCTGCGGGCGTAGATGGCGTGGAACTCGCCCCGCTCGCGCTGCAGGTCGAGCACCCGTGCCTCGACCTGGCGCAGCAGGAAATCCCGTTCCTCGATCGAAAGGTTGCCGCGGGCGTGGATCTGCAGCGCCGCGTTGTCCGGCTCGACGTCGGGGAAAAACTCGATGCCCTTGCCGAAGTAGCCGTAGGCCGCCAGAGCGCCGATCAGCAGGAGAAAGGCGACCATCAGAACCTTGGCCGGGCGTTTCAGCAAGAAGCCAAGCGCCCGCAGATAGGTTCCGGTCATGCCGTGGACACGGTCGAGGCTCATCGCTTGCCCGGCGGCGATGGCCTTGGCGGTCTCGGGATCGGCGCCGCCGCCGGACTTGCCGAAGAGGGCGCCCAGAGTGGGTACGAAGATCAGCGCCATCAGCAAGGAGGCGGTCAGGGTGGCGACCAGGGTGATCGGCAGAAACTTCATGAACTCGCCGACGATGCCCGGCCAAAAAATCAGCGGCAGGAAGGCGGCGAGGGTGGTCGCGGTGGCGGCGATGATCGGCCAGGCCATGCGCTTGGCCGCCAGGCCGTAGGCGCTGCGCTTGTCCAGGCCCTCGCTCATCTTCCGGTCGGCGTATTCGGTCACCACGATGGCGCCGTCGACCAGCATGCCCACGGCCAGGATCAGGCTGAACAGCACGACGATGTTGATCGTGAAGCCCAGGGTGGCGAGCACCAGGATTCCGGTCAGGAAGGATCCGGGGATGGCAACGCCGACCAGCCCGGCCGAGCGCAGGCCCAGCGCCGCGACCACCACGATCATGACCAGCAGTATGGCGCTGGCCACGTTGTTCTGCAGGTCGGTCAGCATGGTCCGGATGTGGGTCGACTTGTCCTGGCTGTAGGTGACCACCAGGCTCTCGGGCCAGCTGGCCTGTCGTTCGGCGACCCTGGCGCGCACGCTCTCGATGGTCTCGATGATGTTGGCGCCGGTCCGCTTCTGCACCTCGAGCGCCAGGGCCGGCTTGCCGTTGATTCGTGCGAAGCCTTGCGCGTCCTTGAAGGTCGGCTTCAAGACACCGATGTCGCCGAAGGTTATCGCGACGTCGCCGTCGACCTTGATCGGCATGTTGAGGATGTCGTCGACGGACTCGAAGAGGCCGGGCACCTTGATCGAGAAGCGGCCCTGTCCGGTGTCGACGGCGCCTGCCGCGACCAGGCGGTTGGACCGCGACACCGAGGTGATGATGTCCTCGGCGTCCAGATTGTAGCTCTCCAGGACCAGGGGATCGACGATCAGCTCTACCTGTTCCTCACGGTCGCCGGCGATGGTGACGTCCAGGACGTTTGGGATGCGCAGCAGCTCGTCCTTCAGGCCGCGGGCGATTCGCAAGAGCGTGCGCTCTTGCAGCTCGCCGGACAGGGTCACGACGATCACCGGGAAGAGGCTGAGGTTGACCTCGTTAACGGTCGGCTCATCGGTCTCGTCGGGCAGCTCGGGCTTGGCCAGGTCGACCTTGTCGCGGACATCGTCCAGCGCTTTGTCGGCGTCGAAGCCGGCCTCGAACTCGAGCACGACGTTGGCGCCGCCCTCGTAAGCGGTGGCGCGCCGCTCCTTGACCCCTTCGATGCCTTCGAGCTGTTCCTCCACCGGCTTGATCAGCAGGCGCTCGGCATCCTCCGGCGAGATCCCTTCGTGCGACATCGACACGTAGATCATCGGAATGTTGACGTCCGGATCGGCTTCCTTGGGCACGGTCATGTAGGCGTAGGTCCCGGCGATCAGGACCAAGACCAAGGTCGCCAGGACGGTCCGCGAATGGCCGAGGGCCGCGTCGATCAGCGCCCTCATTCCAGCGCGCCCTGCTGCAGCGGCTCCAAAGTCGCCTCGTCGATGGCTTCGACGACCTGGCCGGGCGTGACGTATTCCTGGCCCACCGTGATCAGCGTGACCCGCTCGGGTAGCCCGGCCAGCCAGACCCCTTCGGCATCCTCGCCGATGAGCCGTACCGGCTGGAACTCGACCCGGTTGTCCTCACCCAAGGTCTTGACGCCGACGGTGCCGTCGTCGGTCAGGCTGAGGATCGCCGGCGAAACCTGATGCGCTGTCGTTTCCGCCGTTGGCAGAATCAGCTCCGCAATCAGGCCGTCTGGGATCTGGGACCCCGGATTCTCGGCCTCCAGCTCGACCCGGAAGGTCCGGGTTTCCGGATCGGCCACCGCGCTGATGAAACGGACCCGGCCTTCGAGCTCGCGCAGGCCGACCAAGCGAATCTTGCCGAGGCTGCCGACCGTGATTCGGGCGATGTCTTGCTGCGAGGCGTAGCCGATCGCCAAGATCGGGTCCAGGTCGACGATTCGAGCCGCGATGTCGCCGATATCCGCGAAGTCGCCAACTTCCATGTGGCGTTCGTCGACCACACCGTCGAATGGCGCGGTCACGACGAGGTTCGCCAAGGCGACCTCGGCTTCCTCGACCTCGGCTTCGGCGGCCTCGACTTCGGCCCTGACCGCGGCCAGGTTGGTCTCAGCGCGGAAGCCTTTCTGCGCCAGCTGCTCGGCCGCTTTGAATTCGATCTGGCGCTGCTTGAGCAGGGCCTTGGCCTTCTGCAGGCGGGCCGGGCGGTATTCCGGCGCCAGCTTGAGGATGACGTCGCCGGCCTTGACCCGGCTGCCCTTCTCGACCGCCACCTCGATCACCCGACCGCGGGCCTCGGACTTGATGTCGACTGACCGTTCGGCCTGGGTGTCGCCGCGCAGCAGGGTGCTGGTCCGCCTCGGCACGGCCTCCTGGGTCCGCACGCGGACCTTCGCCGGGCTGTTGGCGATGGAGAGGTCCGCCGGCGGTTTTTTGGCGACCTGTTCCTCGGCGCCGTTCAGCTGGCCCGAGGCGACCCAGGCGACCGCCGCGATCGCGAGAAGAAGCGAGATGATGTAGGACCGCTTCATGAAGGGATCAGGCTCCGGCCGTTGCTAAGACGTGTTACGTGACGCGCGGACATTCCGTTCATCGCCGCCGTCCCGCTATTCCGCGACCAGTCGCTGGCCGCCTTCGGCCTCTTCCAGGAAGCGGTCGCGGTTGGCCAGCAGATAGTCTCGGGCGCCCTTGTAGAGGGCGAGCCCGAATCCGTGAACGAATGCGGGACCGGCCTCGATCTGGCAGGCGCCTTCGATCCGGCTCTCCATGGCCGCGATCCGCTCCTCGTAGAGGGCGATCCGGTCGTCGATCAGGCGGCGCAGTTGCGCGCCCGACATCTGCTCGGCCAGGAAGAGCACGAAGAGGAAGTCCGACCTGAAGCGGTCCGGACCGGGTGGTTTGCCCAGGGCCTCGATCAGGGTGGTTCGGCCGGCCGGGGTGATGGAATAGACCTTCTTATCCGGCCGCTTGTCCTGAGGCATGGCCCGGCCGCTGACCAGGCCATCCCGCGCAAGGCTGCCCAAGGCCGGGTAGATCGAGCCGAAGCCGGTGTCCTGGAAATGACTGAAGGGCGGATCTTCGAGGGTCTTCTTGATCTCGTAGCCGCTGGCGTCGCCGCGGCTCAAGACTGCCAGGCAGAGCGTCTTGGCGTCCATGGGACCTCCACTGTCGATCTACCACATATATCGACTCGAAATAGATAATACCATCATATATCTTTTCGATATATGCACGGCAGCGTTGCGCAGGTCGCATGATCGGGCGGTTCCTCGAAAATTTTATTTAAATTCAAATATTTGATTTCATATGCGTTTTGGGATAGGCTGACCTGGAGCTTGTTGGAGGGCCCATGAGTCCCGTCTTCCAGATCGCACTATCCGGCCTGAATGCGCAGTCGACCCGGGTCTCGGTCGCTGCGTCGAACATCGCCAACGCCCGCAGCGTCGGCGTGAATCCGGCCCCCGGCGCGGACAACAGCAATGCCTATACGCCGCAGCGCGTGCAGCAGGTCTCGGTCGCCGACGGGGGTGTCCGGGTGGATACCCTGCCGGTCTCGCCGCCCTCCCTGCCGGTCTTCGATCCAAGCAATCCCGACGCAAACGCCGAGGGCGTGGCCTTCCTGCCGAACGTCTCGCTGGAGGCCGAACTGGTCGAGGTCTTGCAGGCCTCGGCGGCGTTCAAGGCGAACGTCCAGGTCATCCAGACCCAGGACGAGCTTTTGGGCAGCCTGGTCGACATCGCGTCCTGACGAACTTTTTCTTTTTACATCATTGATTTAGGGCGCGGCCCTGGCGGCCGTCCGCTTCGAGCAGGGCTGCCACAATTCCGGCCCGGGCTCTTGAAATGACCGCGGGCCGGTCACATTCCCGCCGTTTCCGATCCCGGTCGGACCACATTCCGCGACGATCTTAGGGTCAGTCACATCGAATGTGGAGGACGGAACATGAAGCGCCCAATTCTTTTCACCCTCGCTGCTTCCGCGCTGCTTCTGGGCGCCTGCTCCGAGGTCCGCGACGTCCGCTTCGTCGGCAGCTTGAACGATCCCTACTGCGCGCCCGACGGTTCGGTCGTCTTCGGCATTTTCCCGACGGCTGAAGGCAGCTACCAGCCGATCAAGTCCACCCCGGAGAACTGCACCTGGCACGCCAAGCGGCAGGATGCGCCGCGCCCGGTCGAGGTGGCGGCCAACTAGATGCCGG
>JASJAL010000324.1 GCA_030067055.1 Kiloniellales bacterium
ATGACCATCAACGGTGCGGCGATGGACATGAACGTCATCAACGAACAAGTCAAAAGCGGTGTTTGGGAACGTTGGCGTATCCGCTCCAATCAGGGCGAACACCCGTTTCATGTGCACGGTTGTTCCTTCTTGATCGAACAAATAGAAGGCGCGGTCGCCCCGCCCGATCAACGCGGTTGGAAAGATACAGTGGTTTTGGATGACGACGATTGGTCCGAAATCGTTGTTCGCTTTGATCATCTGGCGACCGAGCAATACCCCTACATGTATCACTGCCACATCCTGGAACATGAAGATCGCGGCATGATGGGGCAGTTCACGGTGAGCTGACGTCGCATAAACGTCGGCCATCAACTCCATTCAGCCACGGCACTGTAGAGCCGCTAGGCCGAGTCGCTTGGAATGAAATGTGATCCTGGCGGAGGGTGCTAACCGCCGAGCACAGTGCGCTCGTCCTGGATTCCGCCAAGGGTCATTCTCGCTCTTCCCGAGGCGCGCGAGCAAACGTCCGATTCTCCTGCAGACCCGGACTTTCTCCGGGGGTAGCTAGGCCGGTTCAGATTTGTGAGTCCGCGCCCTAGACGACGGTGGGGGTTGCTTTCTTCGGCCAGGCCTCTTGGCGCTTCGCCAGGTCGGCCTTGGACGTCGCTTGGGAGCGGATGTAGCCGATGAAGACCGTGGAGCCCCGTGCCGTGGCGTCGGCGTGGAGCGGCCGGCTGCGGTCAATCTTGGCGTCTCCAGGGTGCTGGAAGGCGCCGTTCTGCTGATTTTCTACGGTCATCGCCTGCCCTCCTATGATGTCGAGGCTCCAGGCTTCTGACTTTAGGCCTAATTCGTGAAAGATTATATAATTACTATGCCAAAATACCGCATCAATATTTGGCTATTATTACATCTACTTATAATATTCGTACAATATTGAATAAATTGACACTCAGTGCCGGAAGTGCCGCATGCCGGTGAAGGCCATGGCCAGGCCGGCCTCGTCGGCGGCGGCGATGACCTCGTCGTCGCGGATCGAGCCGCCAGGCTGGATCACCGAGGTGGCACCGGCCTCGACCGCCACCAGCAGGCCGTCGGCGAAGGGGAAGAAGGCGTCCGAGGCGACCGCCGATCCTTGTGTGCGGGACGCAGTCTCCCCGGCGGCCTCGGCGGCGTCGCGGGACTTGCGGGCGGCGATGCGCGCGGCGTCGACCCGGCTCATCTGCCCCGCCCCGATGCCGACCGTGGCGCCATCCTTGGCGTAGACGATGGTGTTGGACTTGACGTGCTTGGCGACCCGGAAGGCGAAGATCAGGTCGGCCAGTTCCTCCGGACTCGGTTGCCGCTTGGTCACGACCCTGAGGTCGGCCGGGGCAATTCGCCCAGCGTCGCGGCCCTGCACTAGGTAGCCGCCCGACAGGGCTTTGATGGTCAGGCCCGCGGCTGCCGGGTCGGGCAGCCCCTCGGTCAGCAGCAGGCGCAGGTTCTTCTTGCGCGCGAAGACCGCCTTCGCGGCCTCGTCGGCGCCGGGGGCGATCACCACCTCGACGAAGAGCTCGGCGATCTCCGCCGCCGTCGGCTCGTCCAGCGGCCGGTTGGCGGCGACGATGCCGCCGTAGGCGCTGACCGGGTCGCAGGCCAGGGCCCGGCGGTAAGCCTCGTGCAGGCTCGCCGCCTCGGCCACGCCGCAGGGGTTGGCGTGCTTGATGATCGCGATCGCCGGGGCCTCGAACTCGGCGGCCAGCTCGAAGGCGGCATCGGTGTCGTTGAGGTTGTTGTAGCTCAGTTCCTTGCCCTGAACCTGGACCGCCGCGGCGACGCCGGCCCGCGGCGTCACCGGCCCGGAGAGCGCGGCGTAGAAGGCGGCCTCCTGGTGCGGGTTCTCGCCGTAGCGCAGGCTCTGGAGCCGCCGACCTGAGATCAGCAAGCTCTCGGGCAGGGCCTCGCCCTGCTGCTCGGCCAGCCAGTTGGCGATGGCGCTGTCGTAGGCCGCGGTGTGGGCGTAGACCTTGCCGGCCAGGCGACGGCGCAGCGCCAGCGTCGTGCCGCCTTCATGCTTCTCTAGCACCGCCAGCAGCCGGTCGTAGTCGGCCGGGTCGACGACGACGGTGACCCAGTCGTGGTTCTTGGCCGCGGCACGCAGCATCGCCGGCCCACCGATGTCGATGTTTTCGACGCAGGTCGCGAAGTCGGCGCCCGAGGCGACGGTCTGGGTGAAGGGGTAGAGGTTGACCACCACCAGGTCGATCGGCGCGATCTCCTGTTCTTTCATGGCTTCGCTGTGGCTCTCCAGGTCCCGCCGCGCCAGGATGCCGCCGTGGATCTTCGGATGCAGGGTCTTGACCCGCCCGTCCATGATCTCGGGAAAACTGGTGTGGGCCGAGACCTCGGTCACCTCGACCCCCGCCGCCGTCAGTGCCTTGGCCGAGCCGCCGGTCGACAGGATCTCGATGCCGCGCGCGGCCAGTTGCTTGCCGAGCTCGGCGAGTCCGGTCTTGTCCGAGACGGAAATCAGGGCGCGGCGGATCGGAAGGTCTTGAGGTGTATCCGGCATCTCTCGCTCGCGGCTGTCTTTCTGGGAAATCCATCGCAGTCGCAGGGCGACGGATGGCAGTGCTTTACGAAGGCGGGCCGACGCGGTCAAGGCGCGGCCGCCCTTTCCTCATCCGCCGCGCGGCGCCTCGCGGCGCAGGGCCCACTTGACCGCCGTGACGCCGGCCTCGGTGGTGCCGCGGGCGACGATCTGCTGGCAGCGCCGGGGCTGGCCCCTCTCACCCAGGTAGACGCCGTCTTCCAGGGCCAGGGTCGCGCCGCGCAGGCGCAGGCGCCAGCCGCCGCCCTTGGGCAGGCGCAGCAGCACGGCGTCGCCGGTCTGCAGCAGGCTGGCCTGGACGCCGGGGTGCAGGTGGAAGCGCAGGGCGAAGTCCAGACCGCCGGCGTCCTTGCCTTCCAGGCGATCCTCGCCGCGCAGATCCTCGCCGCTGTCGGCCAGGTAGAGCCTGCGGTGATGGATCACTCCGTGGGGGGCGGCATAGCCGTCGTGGCTCAGCTCCAGCCAGATTCCGCCCTCGCCTTCCTGGCGCCTACAGATCACGGTGCTCGGCCTGCGGCCCAGGCCGCCACCGGTCAGCACCGCCGAGGAGTTGGTCTCGGCGACGATCAGGGTGGAATGCGCGGAGGTGCCCCGGGCCGCCGTTGCCAGGTCGTCGTCGGCCTCGAAGGTGCCGCAGTTGACGATCAGTCGTTCGCGCCCGACGCTCATCTCGAAGGACAGGGTCCCGGCGTGGGCGCGGCGGTCGTGGGCCGGCTCCGGCGGTGCGCCGGCATCGACCAGGACCAGGCTGCGCCCGGCCTCGAGCCGCTGGAAACCGGTCTGCGGTGCCGACATCAGGGGCTTGCTGCGCCGGCTGGCGCGCTGCAGCAGGCTGTCGATCAGCCAGGGCGTCTCCTCGTTGCCGCCGTTGAACAGGCCCAGGCCGCCGTCGCCGTGGCGGAGCAGGCGCAGCACCGCGGCCATGCGCTCGATGGCCAGCTGCAGGTCGGGCGGCACCGGCACCTCGGCGACCAGCAGCAGGGCGCGGATGTCGACCAGGTCCCGCAGCACCTGCAACTGAACGCTCGGGCAGCGCTCGGCCTGGCCGCCGTCGAGCTGGACCTGGCGGTGAATCTCCTGCAGCAGCAGCTGCTGACCGCGGGCCAGCCAGGGCTGGCCGTCCGGCAGGCTGATGCCGGCGAAGATCAGGCCCTTGGCCGCAGAGATCAGCTCGGCGCCGCAGAGCCCGGCCGGCAGGACCCGGGCCAGGTGCTGGGCCTGGCGGCCGGCCGACTGCAGCAGGGTCTGGCGGAACAAGATGTCCGCGCTGGCGGCAAAGAACTCGTAGAGTCCGAACCAGGACGACAGGCGCTGGCCGATGGCCTCGGGGTGCCAGGCCAGAGGATGCCAGTCGCGGTGCTCCTCGATCCAGGACGCCGTCAGCTCCCGGGCCCGGCGCCGCGCGGCATCGCCGCCGGCGGTGCGCAGGTCGCGCAGCCAGTCGAAGCCGTGCAGGGCGAGCAGGACCGTCTGGCCCAGTCCGGAGGGATGCCAGGGCGGCGCGATTTCCGGATAGGGCCGGCCCTTTATCACCAGCCCGCCCTCCAGGATCCGGCGGCCGGCCTCGGCGCTGCCCGGCCAGGGGTCGCTGAACACGATCCGCGGTGCGACCACGGCGCGGCCGTTCAAGGTCCAACGGTAGAGCGGCAGGGCGAAGAAGGGAGTCTTGGCGGCGTAGATCAGGGCGCCGAACTTGATCTCGCCGGACAGGCGGCGGAAGCCGCGCCTCGGGCTCGCCCGGCTGGATCCCTGGCTCGAAGGCCGGGCCGCAGGCCGGCCGCTGTTGACGGCGTCGGCCATCACGGACCGCGCAGCCGGCGGATGTTCCCGGCGTAGGCCGAGGCGCCGCCCTTGAAGGTGGCTGTGCCGGCGACCAGGACGTCGGCGCCGGCGGCGATGGCCTGGGGCGCGGTCTCGAAGTTGATGCCGCCGTCGACCTCCAGGTCGATCGTCAATCCCAGGGCGTCGATTCGCTCGCGCAGCGCGGTCAGCTTCTCGAGCGCGCCGGGGATGAAGGACTGGCCGCCGAAGCCCGGATTGACGCTCATCACCAGGATCAGATCGACGTCCTCCAGCACGTGGTCGATGGCGGAGAGCGGCGTCGCCGGATTCAGCGAGACCCCGGCCTTCTTGCCCAGGGCGCGGATCGCCTGCAGGCTGCGGTGCAGGTGCGGCCCGGCTTCCGGATGGATCGTGATCACGTCGGACCCGGCCTCGGCGAAGGCCTCGAGGAAGGGATCGGCCGGCGCGATCATCAGATGGGTGTCGAAGGTCAGCGCCGAGAGCGGCCTGAGCGCCCGCACCATGTCGGGCCCGAAGGTCAGGTTGGGGACGAAGTGGCCGTCCATGACGTCGAGGTGGATCCAATCCGCCCCGGCCTCTGTGACCGCCTTGACCTCCTCGCCGAGCCGCGCGAAGTCGGCAGCGAGGATCGACGGCGCGATTCGCACCTTCCCTGCCATGTCAAGCTAGGTATCAGCATGCCTGGAGTCGCGCAAGCCGCGGCGCGGTCGGGCGAGTCACAATGTGTGCTCGAGGATGATTTGCCGCATAATGCCCCTCTCTCCGCCGCGCGACCCACGGCCGATGCAAAGCTTGCAAGGAACGCGATGACCGACACCGATCTGGACTACAGCCTGGCCCTGTTCTGCGACTTCGAGAACGTTGCCCTCGGCGTGCGCGATGCGAAAATCCCGAAGTTCGACATGCAGTTGGTCCTCGAGCGGCTGCTGCTGAAGGGCAGCATCGTGGTCAAGAAGGCCTACTGCGACTGGGAGCGCTACAAGCAGTTCAAGCCGACCATGCACGAGGCCGCCTTCGAGCTGATCGAGATCCCGCACACCCGGCAGTCCGGTAAGAACTCGGCCGACATCCGCATGGTCGTCGATGCCCTCGACCTCTGCTACACCAAGGAGCACATCGACACTTTCGTGATCATCAGCGGCGATTCGGACTTCTCGCCCCTGGTCAGCAAGCTGCGCGAGAACGACAAGACGGTGATCGGCGTCGGGGTGAAGAACAGCACCTCGGACCTGCTGATGAACAACTGCGACGAGTTCATCTTCTACGACGACCTGGTCCGTGCCAGCGCCTC
>JASJAL010000325.1 GCA_030067055.1 Kiloniellales bacterium
GCCCTCGCCGAGCAGCCGAAGGTCATCTTCACCACCTTCGGCGACGCCTTGCGGGTGCCCGGCTCGAAGAAGAGCCTGATGCAGGCCAAGGCCGAGGGCGCCGACGTGCGCATGGTCTATTCGCCCCTCGACGCGCTGCAGCTGGCCCGCGACAACCCGGATCGCGAGGTGATCTTTTTCGGATTGGGCTTCGAGACGACCATGCCGAGCACGGCCTTGACCCTGCTCCAGGCCGAGGCCGAGGGCATCGAAAACTTCTCGCTGTTCTGCAACCACATCACCATCATCCCGACGATCAAGGCGATCCTCGATTCGCCGGACCTGCGGATCGACGGCTTCCTCGGACCCGGCCACGTCTCGATGGTGATCGGCAACCGGCCCTACGCCTTCATCGCCGAGCGCTACCATCGCCCCCTGGTCATCGCCGGCTTCGAGCCCCTCGATATTCTGCAGTCCATCTGGATGCTGCTGAAGCAGTTCGCCGAGGGCCGCTGCGAGATCGAGAACCAGTACGACCGCATCGTACCCGGCGAGGGCAACGCCCAAGCCCTGGAAGCGGTCGACAAGGTCTTCGAGCTGCGCGAGTACTTCGAATGGCGCGGCCTCGGGTCGATCGATCATTCCGGGGTGCGCATCCGCAAGGCCTACGCGCGCTTCGACGCCGAGCGCAAGTTCGTGGTGCCGCAGCTCAAGATCGCCGATCCCAAGTCCTGCCAATGCGGCGAGGTCCTGAAGGGCGTGATTAAGCCCTGGCAGTGCAAGATCTTCGGCAAGGCCTGCACCCCCGAGACCCCGGTCGGGGCCCTGATGGTCTCGAGCGAGGGTGCCTGCGCCGCCCATTACAACTACGGCCGCCTGGACCTTGGCGCGCAGACCGCACCTAAAGAGGAGGCCCTGTCGCGATGAACCTGCCTCTTCCCCAGGACCAGACATCCGGCTCATCCCGCCGCCGCGCCCGGGTCAGCCTGCCGAAGGTGACCCTGGCTCACGGCGGCGGCGGCAAGGCCATGCGAGACCTGATCGACGACGTTTTCCTCGGCGCCTTCGACAACCCGGCACTGGCGCCGCTCGAAGATCAGGCCCGCTTCGACCTGGCGGCCTTGCAGGCCCAGGGTGACCGCCTGGCCTTCACGACCGACAGCTACGTCGTCGATCCTCTGGTCTTTCCCGGCGGCGACATCGGCCGGCTGGCTGTCTGCGGCACGGTCAACGACCTGGCGGTCGGCGGCGCCCGGCCGCTCTACCTCAGCTGCGGCGTGATCATCGAAGAGGGCTTCCCGGTCGAGGACCTGCGGCGAATCGCGGCCTCGATGCGGGCCGCGGCGGACGAGGCCGGGGTCGCGATCGTCACCGGCGATACCAAGGTCGTGCCCAAGGGCGCGGCCGACAAGCTCTTCGTCAACACTGCTGGGGTCGGTGTGATCCCCGGAGGCATCGAGATCGCCGCCCGGCGTGCGGCGCCCGGCGACCTGGTCCTGGTCAACGGCCTGCTGGGCGACCACGGTGCGGCGATCCTCGACGCCCGCGGCGACCTGGCTCTGGACTCGCCCATAGAGAGCGACTGCGCGCCGCTGAACGGTCTGATCGGTGCGATCTTGGCAATTTGCCCAGAGGTGCACTGCTTGCGCGACGCAACCCGCGGCGGCGTCGCGACGGTGCTCAACGAGTTCGCCCAGGCGGCCGGGGTCGGCATCGAGATCGAGGAGAGCGCGGTGCCGCTGCGCGAAGAAGTGAAAGGTTTCTGCGAGATCCTCGGGCTTGATCCGCTCTACTTGGCGAACGAAGGGAAGCTTGTGCTGATCCTGCCGGAGGACCGGGCCGAGGCGGCGCTTGCCGCGATGCGGGCCCATCCGGCCGGTGCGCACTCGGCGGTCATCGGCCGCGTGCTGCCCGCGCCGGAGGGGTCCGTCGTGATGAAGACGCTCTTCGGCGGCACCCGCGTGGTCGACATGCTGGTCGGCGACCAGCTACCGCGGATCTGCTGAGGGAGGCGGGGTCTTGGAAGGCTTCTTGGTGCTCGGGTTGCTGATCGGCATGCAGCACGCGCTGGAGGCCGACCACCTGGTGGCGGTCGGCACCATGGCCGCCGGCCGGCCGGGCGGCAAGCGCGGCCTCGCGCTGCGCGGCGCGGTCTGGGGCCTCGGCCATACGATCACGCTCTTTGCGATCTGCTCGGCGGTGATCCTGCTGGGCCTGACCCTGACCGAGCAGATGGCGGCGGCGCTGGAATTTGGGGTCGGGGTCATGCTGGTCCTGCTCGGCCTCGACGTGCTGCGCCGGATTCGGGCGCAGCGGGTCCACTTCCATGCCCACAGGCATCACGGCGGGCGGCCGCATATCCATGCCCACAGCCATCGGGGTGCGACCGCGCCCCATGGCGAGGACCCGCACGCACACCGGCACCCGGAGAGCTTTCCCCTGCGCGCCCTGCTGGTCGGTCTGGTCCACGGCGCCGCCGGCTCGGCGGGGCTGCTGGCGCTGGCGGTTGCGGCGACCCGCGAGCCTTGGATGGCGGTCGGCTACGTCGCGGTGTTCGGCCTTGGTTCGATCCTCGGCATGGCGGCGCTGTCCTTCGTCGCCGCCTGGCCCCTGGGCGCGGCGGAGCGCCGCGCAAGGTGGCTCCACAGCAGCCTCGCGCTCGGCGCCGCCGCGCTCGCGGTCGGGATCGGCATCGACGTCATGGCCGAAACGGCGGCCGTCGCCTGGGGCGGCACCTGATGCACGAGTTCAGCCTGATCCGGAACGTGGTCTCGATCGTCGCAGAGCACGCGAAGGGGCGGAAGGTCCGGCGGATCCGCCTCGCCATCGGCCCTCTGGCTTGCGTCGAGCGCCGGGCGCTCAGCTTCTGCTTCGACCTCGCTGTGGAGGGGACGGCGCTGGCCGGGGCCAGCCTCGAGTTCCTCGAGGCTGAGGGCGACACCCTGTTGATCAAGGACTACGAAGTGGAGGAGGCAGCCTGATGTGCGGAACCTGCGGATGCGCCGATCCGGCCAACGCCGTGACGCTCACCGATCCGGATAGCGGCGAGAAATCCCTGCTGCGCCAGGGCGCGACCACGGGTGGGGATCATGGCCACCATCGAGACCATGGCCACGATCATGACGTGCCCCACCTGCATGGCCCGGGCGGCGAGGTCGTCACGCTGGAGCAAGCGGTGCTCGCCAAGAACGACCGGATCGCCCTGCGCAACCGCCGCTGGTTCGAAGGCCGCGGCATTCTGGCGCTCAACCTGGTCAGCTCCCCGGGGGCCGGCAAGACGACCCTGCTGGAGCGATCCATCCGTGAGCTGGCCGGCCGGCGCGAGATCTCGGTCATCGAGGGCGACCAGATGACCGTCAAGGACGCCGAAAGGATCCGGGCTGCGGGGGCCAGGGCGATCCAGATCAATACCGGGGCGGGCTGTCACCTGGAGGCCGACATGGTCGCCGAGGCGCTCCGCAAGCTGGACCCGCAACCGGGATCGATCCTGATGATCGAGAACGTCGGCAACCTGGTCTGCCCGGCCCTCTTCGACCTCGGCGAACGCATGAAGGTGGCCGTGATCTCGACCCCCGAGGGCGACGACAAGCCGCTGAAGTACCCCCACATGTTCCGCGCAGCCGAATTGGTGATCATCAACAAGCTCGACCTCGCGTCCCACGTCGATTTCGACGAGGAGCGCTGCCGCGAGAACATTCACCACGTGAACCCAGACGCCAGGCTCTTCGCGCTCTCCGCGCGCAGCGGCGAGGGATTTGGACCCTGGCTCAACTTCCTGATCGGCCATGCAGAGATGATCTCGGTTCGAGACGAGGCGTGACGGCTTCAGGCGTGGCCGACCTGGGGGGTGTGATGGACGCCCTCTTCGGCGGCCGCCAGGGCGGTTCGCAGGAGTTGCACTGAGAGAGATTCCACCGTCGCCTGGGGCGAAGCGATCATGCGCGAACGGATCGCCATGGCCATTGCGACGGCCTGTAGGACGTCGCCGTTGCTGGTGTCCCCGCCGAGGGAAATGTCTTTGTCGATCGCGTCGAGAACCGCCGACAGCAACTGCCCTACCCTGACGGCGTCGCGGGTCTCGTCGTGCAGCGGGAAGTCGATGTCGAAGCTGTCGCCACTGGCCGTGCGCGCGCGATAGGGCAGTTTCTTCATGGCGATTTCCTCGTTTTCTTGACGCTAGGCGGCGGCCAAGCGCAGCAACACAATGAAGGCGGCGAGCAACTGGGCCGCGTTGATCCAGACGGAGAGCTGGTGCAGCCGATTGAAGGCGCCCTCGGCGTCGGCTTGGCCCTCGAGCATCCGGTCGCGGTGGTGATTGATCCGCGGCATCAGAATCTGCCGCGAGACGACAGCGCCGAGCGCAATGAACCCGAGCGCGGCGGCTTCCAGCGGACGCAAGGCCACCAGCGCTGCCAGGGCGAGCAGCGCGAGCAGGCCGACGACAAGGTAGTACCAAGGAAAGAACCCGCGCAGGAATCGCCCGGCCGATGCGCCGTCCAGCTTGACGAAAACCAGAGGCGCGACGACGAAGGAAAAAAAGGCCATCGATCCGAAGAGCGTGGCGACGGCGACCAGGCCTATGATGTCGAGGACGAGCGGCATCGTCTAAATGGTACGGGACCCACCGTTCCAGGGATCAGCCGAGATGGCGGCGATGACAGATCTACGGCGAAGGAGGCCTTCCGGTCGGATGTGGCAGCGCCATGGCTACGGCCTGGCGGCCCTTGTATGCTTCGGCCTTCTCCTTTGGCTGCTGGGAGTGGGCGATGTCCGGGCGCAGAGCGAAGATATGTTGATCGACGACTTCGCTGCCTCCAACCTGATCTCGAGGTTAGGGACGCGCTGGCGCGGAGTCAGCGACCGGGTCATGGGCGGGATCTCCGAAGCCAGCATCGCCAAGGATCGCATCGAAGGCCGTGCCTGCCTGCGTTTGACCGGTCGCGTTCGGCTGGAGAACGAGGGCGGCTTCATCCAAGCGGCGCTCGATCTGGCGCCTGACGGCGGCAGTTTCGATGCCTCGGCCTTCCTCGGCCTTCGGCTTCTCGTGCGCGGCAACGGCGAGCGCTATGCGCTCCACCTGCGCACGCCCGACAACGTCCGGCCCTGGCAGTCCTACCGAGCGCAGTTCATCGCTGGCCCGGCCTGGGAAAGGGTCGAGCTGCCCTTCGCGTCCTTCGTACCCTATCGGCTCGATGCGCCGCTTGACGTCAGCCGCCTGCGGCGGCTCGGCCTGGTCGCGATCGGGCGCGCGTTCCATGCCGACCTCGCGGTCGCGGAGATCGGCTTCTACCGGTAGTTCGCGCCTGGGCGGTCAATCGGTCTCGATCGTTCCGACGACGACGAGCCCGCCGTCTTGTGACCGGCGAATCACCACCATCTCGCCCGAAGTTGGAAAGACCCCGGTCAAGGCGGTGATGTTGACTTGATGGGTGACCAGGACGACGGGACGGTCGAGATCTTGCTCCGCGAGCCAGCCCTCGAGCCCCCGGGTCTGCCGCTCTTCGTTTTCCCGCCGCTCGTAGAAGGAGTTCAGAATCGGCAGTTCTTCGACGGGTCCCAGGCCGAGTAACTCCGCCGTCTCGAGGCAGCGGCACCATTGGCTGGAAAAGACCCGCACGGTTTCGATTCCCCGTTCACGGAAGCGGTCACCGATGCGGGCCGCCTGCCCACGGCCCCTGTCGGAGAGGTTCCTTTGCGTGTTGCAGTCCTCCAGCGTAAAGGCCGCCGGATCGCCGGTGCCAGGCGCCAGGGCGTGCCGGATCAGGGCCACGTGTCCTCCGGAGCGAAGTCCCTGCCAGGCCGCCGCTTC
>JASJAL010000326.1 GCA_030067055.1 Kiloniellales bacterium
CCGAATACGCATCTGACTACTACGCGGCCTACGTCCGCGATCCCGACGGTAACAAGCTGCAGGCGGTTCACTATCGAGACCGCCGCATGGCCGGACCCTGCGGCGATGTCGTCTCGCACATCACGCTCGGCAGCAACAACCTGGTACGTTCGAAGGCCTTCTACGAAGGTCTCTTGGCCGTCCTTGGCCTCGAGCGGCTGCCTGCGGAGGAAACCCCGGGCGAAGACCTCGCATTCGGGATTGCCGGCAGCCAGCTTCCCGTCGTCTTCCTCCAGAAGCCCTTCGACGGCCGCCCGGCCACCTGGGGCAATGGCGCACACGTTTCCTTCGATGCCCCGAGCCGTGACGCGGTGCGCGCCTTTTACGAGGCGGCCCTATCACTGGGCGGGAGCGACGAGGGCCAGCCCGGCCTGCGGCCGAGGTATCATGCGGCCTACTACGCGGCCTACGTGCGCGACCCCGACGGCAACAAGCTGCAGGCCTATTGCCGTAGGTCCGAGTAGCCAAGCCTTCCAAGCCTGCATTTCAATGGTTTGGTCGCTCTGGCCTTCCCCAGATCGTCGAGCCGGCCCCTAAGCCACAGAAAATTTAAGGACATTTTTGGGTGGCGGACCCCGGCCTTCGTGGAGAGGGATGACCGCGACAATTAGGTCGAATCCTTGTGCGTTTAGGGCTTGCGCCAACGCGCTCCGACCCCCACGTTCGCCGAGGATGTCTTCGGTCCGAAGGGGAGCAGGCATGGACGCCTCGAAGCGGCCCCGCTTCGCAATTTACTTCGCGCCCACGGAGCAAAATCCGCTTTGGGGACTGGGGTCCTCGTGGCTGGGCAGGGATGCTCGCAGCGGCTATGTGGCCGCTCAGCCCGATTGGTCCAGCGCTGCCGGCGATAGCCTGGCGTCGGTGACCGAAACGCCAAGATTCTATGGATTTCATGCGACCCTCAAGGCGCCTTTCGGTCTCAAGAAGGGCCTGCTGTTCGGCGCCCTGGAGGAACGCTGCAGGAGACTCGCCGCGGAGATGGAAGCCGTGCCTGCGGTCTCGCTGGAGGTCTCCGAGCTGGACGGCTTTCTGGCTCTCATGACCGCGACCCCTTCTGTGGCGCTGCACAGCTTGGCGGCCGCCTGCGTGGAGTCCTTCGACGACCTAAGGGAGCGGCTGACGATCGAGGAGAAAAGGCGATATCAAGGGCCGGGCCTGACCGAGGTGCAGGCGGCGCTTCTGGACCGCTGGGGCTATCCCTACGTCATGGAACAGTTTCGTTTCCACATGACCCTCACGTCGCGACTGCCCGACCCTGACCGCGGGGAGGTCAAGGCCTTGGCCCGCGAACATTTCGGGGCGGCCCTGGAATCGCCGATGGCGGTGGATGCCATTTCGCTTTTCGCGCAGCCGGACGACAGGGCACCGTTCCGTGAGATCGGACGCTATCCGCTGGGCCCCGCTTGAGGGTCTGGTAGGACGGTCTACCAGGGGCTTCCCAGCCCTGTCACCGCACTTTGCATTGATGCACGCTTACTTCTGGATGGTCGCGCGGTCCTGACTTCGGGCGGTGTTGCATCAAAGCCCGTCAAAGACCGCTGTCGGCGGTCGGCCTTGCGGGCGAGATGAGGGGCAGGAATATGGATCCAGTCGATCGCTTGATGCAGATTTTCGCCACGGCAGGAGCGCGGCGATACGACGGCGAAGAGATATCACAGCTCGAGCATGCGCTGCAGGCCGCGGTCTGGGCCCAGGCTGCGGATGCCGAAGACGGCTTGGTGGCTGCCGCTCTCTTGCACGACGTGGGGCACTTGACGCATCCGGAGCCGGAGGCCGCCGTGGCCGAGGCGATCGACGACCGGCACGAGGACCAGGGCGCCCTCCTGCTTGCAGAGTGGTTTCCGCCCGAGGTGACCGAGCCGGTGCGCCTTCACGTGGCGGCGAAGCGTTATCTTTGCGCACGCGAACCGGGCTACTTCGATCGCCTCTCGGGAGCGTCCAAGCGCAGTCTGGCTCTGCAAGGCGGGGCCTTCACCGAAGGCGAAGCGGCTGCCTTCATCGGCCAGCCCTTCGCCGAGGCGGCCGTGCGCCTGCGGCGCTGGGACGAAGCGGCCAAGGTGCCGGGGGCCCAAACGCCGGACCTGGAGAGTTTCCGGACGCTGTTGGACGACTTGATGACCGAGCGTCATCGCGGCGCCTGACTGTCGCCCATCCTGCCGGTGCTCGGCAACGAATCCACGAGCATCGATCTATAAGACTTAGAGGCTATATCTTGCAGGCCTGTTAAGGAATCTTCATAACCCACTGCTTGACAAAGGAATTGCCTGTAGAGATTATAAGTATAGCAACCGGAGGTAGCGACTCTAGGTTGTCTGGCTGGCAGGTAGGGACGAAGACGAAGCGGCTCGTCTTCGTAGAATGGGGTGCGAACGCCCAGGCTTCTTATCATTGACGACATACCGGTGTTCTCCGCCTATGTCCGTGACGTTGCGACCGGGCTCGACTTCGATGCACGGGTTGCACGGCACGCGGCGGACTTCCGGGCGCTGCATCGGGACTTCCTTCCCGACGTAGTCAGCCTGGACATGGTCATGCCGCAAGGCGACGGCCTGCAGTTGTTGAACTGGCTCGGCGATCAGGAATCGCGAGCCTGCGTGCTGATCCTCAGCGGTTACGACTCGAGCTTCATCGATGCGGCAAAACGCTTGGCCGAGGCCAAAGGCCACCGCCGGGTCGAGGCCCTGCGCAAACCGATCGACGTGATCGCATTGCAGTCGGCTCTTGTATCCCTGGCGGCCTAGATCGGGCCGTCTCCGAACCGAGCCAACTTTTCCAACCACCCCGAATCCTGGGACTGAGTTCGCGCAGAAGGCGACCTAGGGCAGGATTTCTTCAAGGACGGGGCAGTCTCGGTTTTTCGCCGGGGTCCGGAATAGGTAAGATAACCGCGCGAATCGCGAGCCAAGGAGCTTGGGAAGGGGGGCTTCCCATCGGCCAAAGACTGCGACGGTTCCCGTTGTCTGCGGTCCTGGCCAGTTTTTCCGAAGCTTCGCGAGTCCGCATTGCAGGCTCGATGGCGGCCTGAGCCTGGACCCAGGGTGCGAAATGACGCGCTCAAGAGCTGAAGAGGTCCGGAATCAGAGATGCCGGAGTCAACGATGGATGACGTTGCCAGTTGGGGAGACCTGATCGTCGCCCTGCAAGAAGCCCCTAACGGCGACCGCAAGCTGGATGCCATGGTCGCCTATCACTGCGGTGCAGTCAGTCGGGACGTGCACCAGATGGTGCGCCTCCTGATCGACGAAGGTTCCTCCTGGGACCTTGTCTTCGAGCTGATGGAAGGCGACATTCCGGCCTTCACCAGCTCGCTGGACGCCAGCGTTCCCGGCGAGAACATCGTCTGCGCGATCTTCTCGACCAAGTACCAGCGTTGGGCCGCGGTCAATCGCGATGAACACGGCGCCGAGGTTCTCGCCTGGGCGGCCGACGAGGTGCTGGCCCGGCGTGTTGCCGGACTGAAGGCCTTCCGCGAGCAGGCGGTTGCGGACGAGCGACGGGCGGAGCTTCCGGGACCGGAGATCCAACAGCCGTCGAGGGCGCCGCGCCGTCCGGAATTCCATCTGCCGGAATTGGGCGGTGCCGACGAAGAGGAGTGGAAGATCCTCTTCTAAGGCGTTGTCCGGCCAGATGGAATCGCTTCGTGATCCGTCTGTTCGGAAGTAGCGCCTTGACCACTGAGTTTGGGTGCACGACTCCCGGCCAGAAGCGAAAGCACCTGACCGAGACGTGCGCGAGATCAAGACCGGGTAGACCTTAGCCGATCTTGATCCGGGTTGACGACTTGGCGCCCGATTGCGGTACACCGAACCGCCGTGGCGCGACCAGGCCCCGAGCCCGTGCGGCAGGGGAAGCTGAGGGGGGCGAGCGGAAAGCGTGGACGGATCGGTGCTGATACCGGACGAGCAGGGCCGGCGACCCTATGCGCTGGTCCTGGGCAACGAGAAGGGCGGGTCCGGGAAGTCGACCACGGCAATGCAGCTCATCGTCGCCCTGCTGCGCTTGGGCTACAGCGTCGGCAGCATCGATCTCGACGCGCGCCAAGGCAGCCTGTCGCGCTACCTCCGCCACCGCGAGCACCAGGTCGAGCAGGCCGGGCTCGATCTGCCGCTGCCGAGCCATTTCCGGGTCTTCGGGAGCGAGGAGACCAGTCGGCGCAAGGCAGAAGCCCAGGAGCGCGAAAGGCTCCAGGCTGCGTTCGCGGCGCTCTCGGGCAGCGACTTCCTCGTCATCGATACCCCGGGCAGCGACAGCCACCTATCGAGGCTCGGGCACCTCAATGCCGATACCCTGATCACGCCGGTCAACGACTCCTATCTCGACCTCGACGTCATCGCCGAGATCGACCGCGAGCGGCGCGAAGTGCTGGGCCCGAGCGTCTACAGCCAGATGGTCTGGGAACAGAACAATCAGCGGGTCCTGAACGGCCGACGGCCGATCGACTGGGTGGTCATGCGCAACCGGCTGAGCCATATCGAGCCGCGCAACAAGCGCGAAATCGGCGAACTATTGCAGAAGCTGGGCCAGAGGATCGGGTTCCGACTGGCTCCGGGATTCGGCGAGCGGGTCGTCTACCGCGAGCTTTTCCTCAAGGGTATGACGGTGCTCGACCTGCCGGCGGGGGAGGGCTCGGAATTGGTCAACAGCCACCTTGCCGCGCGGCGCGAGATCGGCGAGTTGCTGCGCAGCATCGGCCTGCTGCAGGACCAGGAGGCCTAGATCAAGAACGGCTCAGATTGAGTCAATCTGAGCCGTGAATCTTGATCGACTTCAGAAAGTTAGAGCATGATTCACGCTCCACGCCGTGGCGGCGTGAAACGATCACGCTCTAGGACGCGTCGTGGCAACTCCACGGGTCGGCGGTTCTATATGAGATGCGCACCGGCCGTAGCTACCCTGGCCGGGCCCGGACTGGCTCTTACCAGGAATTGTTACGGGTGAGGCGGGTGCGCGGAGACTCGGTCTCGCTCGCTTCGGTGCGCTTCACGACCAGGCAGGCTTGCTTCTGGCGGCGAAATGCGGCGCAGAAGCGGCGGGCGTCGGCCAGGGTCTCGAAGCTGCCGGTACGGACCCGGAACACGGCTCCGCGCCCGGCCAAGTCGGCTTCCTGGAGCGACAAGTCCTGCTGCGCCAGCAGTTCGGGATAGGCCTTGCGCAGACGTTGCCACTCGGACGCGGCGCCCGCGGCGCTGGGCGCCGAGGCCAGCTGAACCACATAGGGGGCCTGGAGCGCCGTCTCCTGAGGGGAAGAACCGGCTATCGGCTTTTCCGGCGGCAAAGGGGCCTCAATCTGGGCCTGCACGGGCTCGGTTCCTGGCGCCGGCAGGCGGCTTTCTTGGTCCGGAGCCGGCGCATCGCTGGCCTCACCTTCCGAGTCACCTGACGCGGGCGCGTCACGCTCAGGCGCCGCAGTCTCCGGTAAGGTCACCGAACCTTCCACGCTCTTCACGACGAGGCCGAATTCGTGCGGCCCTTCCGTTAGCGGCTCTTCCGGCAGCAGAACCCATTCACCGAAGGTGTCAGCCTTGGCAACGCCGATCGGGGTGTCGTTGTGCAGGACGATCAGCTCGGTACCGGGTGCCGCAATGCCGGCGATGACCGCCGAGCCGTCGTCCTCGACCCGCACCACGTCGACTCTGGGCGCGATGCCGTCGTTGCTCTCGGTTGCCGGGCCCTGGTTCTGGGGATTTTCAGGGGCCTCAGGGACGCTTTGAGAGTCGGAAGGGGTTTGG
>JASJAL010000327.1 GCA_030067055.1 Kiloniellales bacterium
GCCTGGCGCAGCCAGAGCCGCCAGTCCGGGTCGTCGGGCGTGCCCTGGACCGTGTCGTGCAGCAGGGTGTGATGCTTCAGGTCGGCGGGCCGGCGCAGGGGATGGGGGCCGTCCAGCAGCTTGGGCGAGCAGACCGGGTAGATCTCGTCCTCCATCAGGACATCGACCCTCAGCCCCGGATAGCTGCCCAGGCCGTAGCGGATCCCCATGTCGAAGTCGTCCTGTTCGAAGTCGACCAGGGTGTCGCTGGCGGTCACCAGGATGTCGATCTCCGGGTGCAGCCGCCGGAAGGCCGAGAGCCGCGGCAGCAACCAGGCCGAGGCGAAGGACAACAGCACCGAGATCTTCAGCGCGCTGCCCTCTTCGCGCTCGTGCAGGCGCTGGGTGGCTCCCGCGATGGCATCGAAGGCGTCGCGCAAGGGCGGCAGATAGTCCTGCCCGGCCTCGGTCAGCGCCAGGCGCCGGTTCAGCCGTCGGAACAGCTGGATCCCCAGGATCTCCTCCAGCCCTTTCACCTGATGGCTGATGGCGGCCTGGGTGACGTGCAGCTCCTGGGCCGCCTTGGTGAAGGAGAGGTGCCGGGCGGCCGCCTCGAAAGCGCGTAGGGCGTTCAGCGGGGGCAAGCGTCGAGCCATGGCGATTAGAATAAGAAAATCTAATAGGTCTGGCAAGATATCGTCGTTTGTGATCAGGCCCTGAATTCAGCATATTCTCACGTGAACAAAGGGCGAAATCACCGGCCGCTTCCGGGCGGCATTCAGATGAGGAGTTTTGATCATGTCCGGCTTCGTTACTGACCCCCGCGGAACCTATCTGCTGCGCCAGCCCGGCGTGCCGTCGGATTTCCTGCGCCGGCTGACGGGCCTGCCGGTCCGGATCATGGACCGCCTCTTGATCTGGCAGGAGCGCTCGGCGGAGCGTGCCCATCTGGCCAGCCTCGACGACCACCGCCTGAAGGACATCGGAATCTCCCGCGCCCAGGCCGAGTTCGAGGCGGGCAAGCCCTTCTGGCGCAGCTAGCCACGGCCATTGTTGGTCCCTGACCTCGGCCGTGCCGGCGGGAGTGACTCGCTGGCACGGCCGCTTTCTGTGGTGCGCTGTGCGGTCTATTCTTAGGTTGGGACGAGACGACCGGGGAGGGCGCAAATGGCCAGCGAGCAGAACTTCTTCAATCTCGACGACACCACCCAGGGGATCTTGCGCGAACTTGCGCCCGGCCTGACGACACGGATCTTCGTCGGCGACCACGCGATGCTGTCGGTGGTCACCATCGAGCCCAATGCCGAAGGCCAGGTCCACAGCCATCCGCAGGAGCAATGGGGCGTGCTGCTGGAAGGCGATGCCGTCCGGATTCAGGACGGCGAGGAGATTGCGGTCAAGGCGGGCGACTTTTGGCGCACCCCGGGCGGCGTGCCGCACGGTCTTCGGGCCGGACCCCAGGGCGCCCGGGTGCTCGACATCTTCAGCCCACCCCGAGACGAATATCGAAAGGCCGGATCGGGCTTCGGGACCGACTGACGGGTCCCACCTCCGGCCCTGGGAATCAGCCCCAGTCGATCTGCTCGAACAGGCGGCGGAGCCGCCAGCCCTTGCGCGGATTGACGCATTCGACCCAAGTGACCCGGCCCTCGAGATGCGCCCGGAAATCGGCGTGCCCTTCGCGGTTCTGGCTCCCCGGTCCGTGTCGCCGGCAATTGTGCAGGATGGCCTTGAGCCGGTCGAAGTCGTCGCGGGCGATGTTGACGTGCTGGTTGACCACCAGGCCGGTCAGGCTCTGACGTTGGCATTGGTGAAGGATCCGGGTCTTGCGCGGATTGACGGCGAAGCCCTGGTCCAAGCAGATCCGGGCCACCAGCTCCAGAAACTTTTCCCTGCGCCGGGCGAAGATCCGGTCGCCCGAAAAGGCCAGATCGTCGGCGTAGCGCGTGTAGCGGGCGCCGAAGGATCCTGCCAGGCCGCTCAGCCGGCAGTCGAGCCGCCAGGCGCAGAGGTTGGCCAGGGCCGGCGAACTGGGCGCACCCTGGGGCAGGTGCGCGTGCCGGAGCAGGCTTCGGGTGCGATGCTCCAAACCCCCGGGCCGGGGCGCCTCGGCGAGAATCTCGGGCGGGGTGCGTGTGCTACAGAGCCCGGTGAGGAAGCGGGCCACGGCCCAGGGATAGCCGAGGCTGCGAAACAGACCGTGCAGCTGCCGCATCGGCACGCTCAAGAAGAAGTCCTTCAGATCGAGGGACAGCACGATTTCCTCGCCGGCATGCAGCTGCGCTGCGGTCAGGCAGGACCGGCCCTTGCGAAAGCCGTGCCCCGCATCGTGGACCGGAACCGGGTCCAGGATCCTGCGCAGGATCTGGCGCTGTATGTCCTTCAGAATCGGCTTGGGCGCCTCCAGGAGACGGGGATCTCCTTGGTGCCTGGGCCGCCAATGGAAGCTGTAGTGGCGCGTGGCTTCCTGTCCGGCGGCGGCGCGATAGCCCTCGACGTCGGCAAACCATGCAAGCTGCGCGAAGGGCAGACCGATCCAGTTGGCGAGGGCCCCGAGAGAAGGTAGTGCGGGGAGGCCCAGACCCTGAAAGGCGGCCGCGGGCGCAAAACGCGGCGACGCCAGCACCGGGCGGTTCGGGCCGCCGGTTCTCTCCTTGGGCAGCTTCGCCTGACGGAACCCTCTGGACCCAAGGATCAGGCGGGCCAGCGTCTCGGGCGACGGCGGATAAGGGGTCTCGGTCCGCTCCAGGACCTCGTCGACCATGTCGCGCAGCCAGCGCGGCGCGCTGTCCCGCTCAAGCAGCGCTAGCGCCGCAGTCTCCAGGTCTTGCCGGCTCCATTCGCTGGAAAGAAAGGCTGCCGCCAGGTTCTGCGCAAGCCAGGCCCGGGCCTCCATGGCGTGTCACCCTCTCGGCCGCGGGCCGTGGCAGGGCCCTCCAACCCAACGTGTCAAGCGGCACCGGATCTAGGCCGCAGCCTAGCGGCGGTGGCGCACAGCCATGCTCAGGTGATCTTACCTCCCCGGGGTTGCCCCGGAGTGCCTCGAAGGTCGCCACGGCGAACGCCAAGGCCTGCTTGGAGGGCCCGCCACTACTGCGAGGATAGGAGGGTGCGCCCGCGTGTCAACGGGGCCCAAAGGTTGGGCGTCAGAACTCCCGGCGGAATTCCAGACCGAGGGACTGCTCGCGCAGGTCGTCGTCCACCCGCGACGGCTCGCCGCCCTGGCTCCGGTTCAGCAGGACCGGGTTCATCTTCCAGGAATCCGAGACCTTGTCCGAGAGGTCGACGCGGTCCTGCCTGTCCTTGTCCGCCTGCGCTTGCTCCGCGTCCGCGTCCGGCAGCGGCTCTTCGCCTTTTTTGGCTTTCTCTGCCTCTTCTGCTCTCTTCGCCGCCGCTTCGATTTCGCCGGTGGTCTTCGCCTTCTTGGTGGATTCCAGGTTGTCCAGGAACTCCTGGTCGAGCCCGAGCGACAGGCCTTTGTCCTGCGCCGCACGGTGGCTGCCGACGCCGGCGCCGTCGGCCAGGGCGGCCGGCGCCAGCAAGAGCGCGACGCTCGCGCCCAGCAGGGAGATCTTGAGCTTGCCGAAAGATTTGGCCATTTCGCTTCCTCTCCGTCGACCGGCCGCCAGGGCATTCCCCGGGGGCAGGTCCAATCCGGAGCCTGCCCCATCGCCCCTGGCTTGTCCAGCGCGTCAGGGCCGCCGATCGTCGGCGCCGTCAGTGCTGGAACTGCTCCATCAGGATCCGTTCTTCCAGGTTGTGCCCTGAATCGAAAAGCAGGGTGAGGGAGACCGAGCGGTCCTCGCGGACTTCGACCCGGGCGACCTCGCGGACCTCGGTGTAGTCGGCGGTCGCGCTGACCGGGCGCTTGTCGGCCTCCAGGACCTCGAAGGCCACCACAGCCTTGTGCGGCAGCAGGGCGCCGGGCCAGCGCCTTGGCCGGAAGGCGCTGATCGGGGTCAGCGCCAGCAGCGGCGCGCCGATCGGGACGATGGGCCCGTCGGCCGAGAGGTTGTAGGCGGTGCTGCCGGCCGGCGTCGCCAGCAGTGCGCCGTCGCAGATGAGCTCCTCGAGGCGGACCACGCCATCGATGCTGATCCGCAGCTTGGCGGCCTGGCGCTCCTCGCGCAGCAGCGAGACCTCGTTGATCGCCAAGGCCTCGACCCGCTTCCCGGCCAGGGTTTCGGCCTGCATCCTCAGGGGATGGAGCGAGACGGCCTCGGCCCGGGCCAGGCGCTTGGGCAGGCTCTTTTCGCGATACTCGTTCATCAGGAAGCCGACCGAGCCGCAGTTCATGCCATAGATCGGCGTGCCGCGGTCGATGAAGTCGTGCAGGGTCTCGAGCATCAGCCCGTCGCCGCCCAGCGCCACGATCACCTCCGCCTGCGCCGGCGGCACGGTGTCGTAGAGGCCGGCGAGCCGCTTAGCGGCGGCCTTGGCCTCCTTCGTGTCGGCGGCGACCAGGGCGAAGGCGGGCTTGGACATGGGCACGGTCCCCCTCGGACTCGCGGTTGCGGCCGCCCGAAAGGACGGCCGACGCCGAAGTATAGCCGGGTCGGTCGCGGCGCTGCCAGCCCGCCGGGCCGGCTCCGCCGATCCGTCTTGCAATCGCGCCCGCCTTGCCCCAACTTCTGCCCGTCCTTGGAGGAGGAGGCGATGATGGCGATCCGGCGGGCGCGTCTGGCGTTTCTTGTGCTGCTGGTCCTTGCGGGCTGCACCGGCGCGCTGCGGGCCGACGATCGCCATGCCGGCTACTACTATCCCGAACCGCAGACCCAGGAGACCTACAAAGCCCGGGCGGAGACCCTGCAGGAGGCGACTCGCGGCGTGCGGATCGGCTTCGTCACCGGTCTCTCCAACCAGCTACGCGCCCGGCCGCATCCCCAGACCGTGGCCATCTTCGCCAAGGGGGGCGATGCCGAGAAGCTGATCCTGGTCGCCTTGCAGGACGGCCGCATCGAGACGCTCTACCGGGCCCGCGCGGTCTTCGCCAACCTGACCTCGGTCGCGCGGGTCATGCCGCTCTTCGAAGAGTACGGCGTGCAGGAGGTCTACACCTTCTTCGACCTGGCCAAGATGCTGGGCTTCACCCAGATCACCATCTCCGACGGCGACGACTTCGCCCACCAAGTCTTCATCGAGTAAAGTGCTTCGTTGTCATCACCCGGCTTGACCCGGTGATCCACCCTGCTGTTCGGCTCAAGGAGATCAGCCGCCGGTGACGCTCATGTGGCGGCCGACGGCGGGGCGGCGGCGGCGGCGGTCGATGACGAAGTCGTGGCCCTTGGGCTTGCGGGCGATGGCCTCGTGGATCGCCGCCTCGACCAGGGCGTCGTCCTCGCTCTCGCGCAGCGGCGCGCGCAGGTCGGCCGCGTCCTCCTGGCCCAGGCACATGTAGAGCGTGCCGGTGCAGGTCAGGCGCACCCGGTTGCAGCTCTCGCAGAAGTTATGGGTCATCGGCGTGATGAAGCCGATCCGCCCGCCGGTCTCCTGGCAGCGGCTGTAGCGGGCCGGCCCGCCGGTGCGGTAGTCGATCTCGTCCAGGGTCCACTTCTCCTGCAGGATGCCGCGGACCATGGACAGCGGAAGGTACTGGTCGACCCGGGTCTCGCCGCCGATGTCGCCCATCGGCATGACCTCGATGAAGGTCAGGTCGTAGCCCTCGTCGCCGCACCAGGCGACCAGGCGGTGGAACTCGTCGTCGTTGACGCCCTTCAGCGCCACGGTGTTGATCTTGACCGCCAGGCCCGCCGCCTTGGCCGCGGCCAGGCC
>JASJAL010000328.1 GCA_030067055.1 Kiloniellales bacterium
TCGTGATCGGCATGCTGCGGCCGATGCCGGTCATGTCGCTGATCTCGGTCTTGTGGGTCGCGACGTAGATCGCCCCGGCGCAGAAGAACAGCGTGATCTTGCCCACGGCGTGCATCGCGATGTGCATGGCGCCGCCCACAACCCCGAGGGTGCTTGCCAGCATGGCGCCCAGGACCACGTAGGACAGCTGACTGACCGTCGAGTAAGCCAGTCGGGCCTTGAGGTTGTCCTTGGTCATGGCGACCAGGGAGGCGAGCAGGATGGTGGCCGCCGCGATATAGGCAATCCAGTCGCTAAAGCCTGTCTGGCCCAGGTAATCGACCCCGAAGATGTAGACGGTGACCTTCAGCACGGTGAAGACGCCGGCCTTGACCACCGCGACCGCGTGGAGCAGTGCGCTGACCGGGGTTGGCGCCACCATGGCCGAGGGCAGCCAGCGGTGGATCGGCATCAGGGCCGCCTTGCCGATGCCGAACATATAGAGGAACAGCAGCAGGCCGACGACCGCTCCTGACGCCTTGCCGTCGAGTATCCCGCCGGGAACGAAGTCGAGAGTGCCGGCGATGTTCCAGGTCGCGAGCACGCCAAGGAGCAAAAGGCCGATCGAGGTCGACAGCAGTATCCCCAGGTAAACCCGTCCGCCGGCCTTGGCTTCCTCGTTGCCCTTGTGCGTGACCAGGGGATAGGTGGAGAGCGTCAGCGCTTCGTAGAATATGAAGAGGGTCAGCATGTTGCCCGCGAAGGCGACGCCCATGGTGCTGGCCAGCGCGATCGCGAAACAGACATAAAAGCGGGTCTGATTCTGCTCCTGATTGCCGCGCATGTAGCCGATTGAGTAGAGCGAGTTGACGATCCAGAGGCCCGAGGCGATGACCGCGAACATCATTCCCAGGGGCTCGACCTCGAACTTGATCGGTACGTCTGGAAAGATCTGAATCAGGCTCAAGGTGACGACCGGCCGGCCACCGCCGGCGATCTCCGGCAGCAGCAGCAGGACGTTGCCGAAAAGCAGGGCCGCCGTGGTCAGGGTCACCCCTTCCCGGAGATTGGGCCGGCGGCCGCTGAGGCTGATCAGCAGTGCGCCGAGTGACGGCAGCAAGAGCGCAAGGAGGATCTTGGTCTCGGCCGTCACGGCAACGTCCCCACGCCGACGTCGAGCAGGAGTTCGGCAGCCGTCTTGGCGACTCCGACCGAAAGGGAGGTCTCAATGCCGAAGTAGACGTTGGCGCCGATCAGCACCCAGACCGGGATCAGCATCGACAACGGCGCCTCTGCGACCTTGGCGCCGTCGGGAGGCTCTTGCAGATAGGCGACCTCGACCACGCGCCAGACATAGATCAGGGCCAGCAGCGAACTGAAGAGCATGGCCACCGCGACCAGCCAGTGGTCGCCCTCAATGGCACCCAGTATCAGGTACCACTTGCTCACGAAGCCGGCGGTCAGAGGGATTCCGATCAAGCCGAAACCGCCGAGCACGAAGGCGAACATGGTCAAGGGCATGCGCCGCCCCAGGCCGCGCAGCTGGTCGAGCTCGACCGAGCCGAGGCGCAGGAAGACGCAGCCCAGCGCCAGGAACATGCCGCCCTTCATCAGGGCATGGTTGAAGAGGTGCAGGATCCCGGCGGTGAGCCCCGTGACCGACATGAAGCTCAGGCCCAGGATCATGTAGCCGATCTGCGCCACGCTGGAATAGGCCAGCATGCGCTTCACGTTGGTCTCGAAGATCGCCACGGTCGAGGCGACCAGGACCGCGACAACCGACAGCGGCATCAGCATGCCCTGCAGGGTGATTGCCTTGAGGGGGAAGTCGAAGCTGTAGACCGTGAAGAAGAAGCGCAGAAGGATGTAGACACCGACCTTGGTTGCCGTGGCTGCCAGGAAGGCGGTGACCGCGGAAGGCGCGTAGGCGTAGGCGTTGGGCAGCCAGAAGTGCAACGGGAAGAGCGCCAGCTTGAGGGTGGCGCCGACCGTGATGAAGGCGAAGGAGACCAGGACGGTGCGGCTCTCGTCGACGAAGGGCAGGCGGGCCGCAAGGTCGGCCATGTTCAGCGTACCGGTCGCCATGTAGAGCATGCCGATGCCGATGACGATGAAGGTGGCGCCGATGGTTCCAAGGATCAGGTACTGGAAGGCGGCATGTAAGGCCCGGCGGTCGCGCCCCAGGCTGATCAGCACGTAGGACGACAACGACGAGATCTCGAGGAAGACAAAAAGGTTGAAGGCGTCACCGGTGATCGTCACGCCCAGCAGACCGGTCAAGCAGAGCAGGAAGCTTGCGTAGAAGAGGCTGTGCTGGGACTCCGGGATTTCCTCCAGGACACTCCGGCGCGCGAAGGGCAGGACAACGGCGCCGACCACGGAGACGATCAGCAGGACGTAGGCATTGAGGGCATCGACACGATACTCGATGCCCCAGGGCGGTTCCCAACCACCAAAGGCGTAGGACAGCGTTCCGTCGTCCAAGACCTGGCCGAGCAGGACTACGGAGATGACAAGACTCGCCCAGCTGACCAGGAGTGCGAGCGTCCAGGTCCAGGTTCCCCGGCGCAGGATCACGCAGAGCGGCGCCGCGATCAGCGGCACCACCACCTGCAACGCGGGGAGGTGGGCGAAGATCACTGTCGGTCGTCCTGAGCCTGGATTTCGTCTTCCTCGATGGTGCCGTAGGCCTCGCGGATCCGAACGATGAGCGCCAATCCCAACGCGGTTGTCGAAATGCCGACAACGATCGCCGTCAGGATCAGTACGTGGGGAAGAGGATTGGAAAAGATCTCGGGCTCGCCGGTCAGGATCGGGGCGGTCCCGCCGCTGACTTTGGCCATAGAGATGTAGAAGATGAAGACCGAGGTCTGGAATATTGTGAGACCGACGATCTTCTTCACCAGGTTGTCGAAGGCGATGACGGTATAAAATCCAGCCATCATCAGCACGACGACAATCCAGTAGTTGTAGAGGCCCAGCACTTCCACGGCTTAGCGCTCCCGTCCTGCGAAGGCGAAGAAGATGGTCATCATGACCGCGGCGACGGTGACCCCGACGCCCAGTTCGACCAGGAGGATTCCGTAGTGCTGGCCGGCCACGGGATCCGCTGCCATGACGTCGTAGTCCAGGTAATTGCCGCCCAGCAGCAGGTCCACAACACCGACCCCTGCAAAGATGAGCACGCCAAGCGCGACCAGGACCCGGACCACGTCGGGCGGCGCGACCCGCTGAGCGTTCTCGACCCCGTAGATCAGTGCATAAAGGATGAAGCCGGCACCGAAGATCACCCCGGCCTGAAATCCGCCGCCGGGACCGAAGTCCCCGTGGAACTGGACGTAAAGCCCGAAGAGCAGGATTGGCGCGATCAGCAGCTTGGCAACGACCCTCAGCACGATATGCCGCTTCATGCTTCCTCCTCCTCTTCAGGTTTGGGTCGGCGCCGGCGACGGGTCACGGCCCCGAGGAGAAGCATGACCCCGATGCCCGCAGTGAAAATAACCGTGACCTCGCCCATGGTGTCGTAGCCCCGGTAGCTGGCCAGAACCGATGTCACGATGTTCGGCAGACCGGTTTCCCTGGGGGAGTCTTCGATGTAGCGGGGCGCCACGTGCTGATGGATAGGCGCGTTGGGATCACCATAGAGCGGCATGTCCAGAGTGCCGTAAATCAAGGCTCCGCCGGTGATCAGAACCACCGGCAGTGCCAGGCGCCAGCGGGCCTGCCTTGGTTTGGCATCCTCTCCGGTCAGAGCCAGCGTTCCGAGCATAAGGACCGTCGAGATGCCGCCGCCGACGGCCGCCTCTGTGAAGGCAACGTCGACGGCGTCCAGGGTGACGAAGAGACCGGCCGACAGCAGGCTGTAGATGCCACTCAGCATGGCCACGGCAAAGAGGTTGTCGAGCCGGATGATGCCGATGGCGACGACGGCCAGGAAAGCCAGCAGGATTATGTCGACTATGGCTTCGATGGTTCGTCGTCCTTCGAGCTCAGCAAGGGTGCGAGACCGCTGCGATAGGCTGCGTTGGCCAAGGCGTAGGTGGCGGTCGGGCTGGTGAACTGCACAAAAACCAAGATCAGGAACAGCTTCAGTGTAACCAGCGTCAGTCCGGACTGGAGTGCCAGCCCGACGAGAAGAAGGGCGCAGCCGAGAGTATCGATGACCCCTGCTGCGTGCATCCGCGCATAGAGGTCCGGGAAACGCAGGATGCCAATCCCGCCGGTGACGAGGAAAGCAGAACCCAGGGCCAGAAAAAGCCAGCTCAGGATGTCCAACAGCAGTTCCATGCCCGGGAGTCCTAAACGTCTTCGTCGCTGACCGGGCCCGGCCCAGGCGTCCCGAGATCCCGGAACTTCAAGAACTTCAGTACGGCGATGGTGCCGATGAAATTAATCAGGGCGTAGACCAGGGCCAGGTCCAGAAAGTCAGGACGACCGATCAGGAAACCGAGAACCGAGATCAGTAGAACCGTCGTCGTCCCGAAGGTGTTCACGGCCAGGACACGGTCGAAGATGGTCGGCCCGAGCAGCGCCCGGACCAGGGTCATGGCCATGGTCACCAGGACTGCCAAGGTTGCCATGAGGAACATCATGCCCCCCTTTGTTGCTTGGGTGGCCGCGTCTCCACCGCTGTGACCCGACGGTCCATCTCGCCCGTTTGCAGGTCGTCCGCCATCTCCTTGGCGATGGCGTGGACCAGGATGGTTCGGTCGTCAACCACGATGGAGACCGTGCCCGGGGTCAGAGTGATCGAGTTGGCAAAGATCACCTGGCCGAGTTCGCTGCCTTGGGTGGTTTTGACAATTGTCAGGCAGGGCGCGATTGGCAGTGCCGGAGTCAAGATGCGCCGGGCGACGTCGATGTTGGATTTCACGATCTCCCGGATCAGCCAGACCCAGTAGCCCAGTATCCGAAACCCCAGATGGATGGGATGGCCCTCATGGTCGATGACATCCATGCGGTGCGCGATCCACACCACGCCGACGCAGGAGATCAGCCCGAGGCCTAGAAGTAGCGGCTGGAAGAACCCGGAAAGGCCCAGCCAGATAAGCGCCAGGAAAGTCCCGAGGCTGATCGCGTGCAGCAGCGCTTTCATGATCGTTTTTCGATGGAGCCCGGCATCGTTATCGTTCTACCCCCCTGTTATCTCGGGCAAAGCGGAAGCTATCAGATCGCGGCAAAGGGCGACAAGCCGATTGAGCGTCGTACCGGCCGTTCCATCGGGACAAAACTCGGTTTGGCTTCGGTGAGGGGGCTGCTTGCGACCTGGAACCGCATCACCCGATCGACCACGACGCGAAGCCGCCCTGGCTGCAAGCGCGGGGTCAAAGCTGGAAATACCTCGGTCGGCTGCCAGCGCTAACGTGTTGGATCGCTGGGGCCGGTGATCATGGCGAGCTCTCCGGTTCCGCAAGTGAGCGGATAGCCGGCGCAAGGGAAATCAAAATCAGCGAGAGACCGCAGAGCCCGGCCATGGCAAGAAAGCTCTGCAGCCCGAAGGTGTCGTAAAGCGGGCCGACGGTTAGCAACGCGACGCCCATCAAGATGCCGCCGCTGACGCTCGCGTAGAGGCTCTGGCCCGTCGCGGCGAGCCCGGCCGGCGCTCGCGCGGCAATGACGTGGACGGCGGCGAGGTGTGCGGCGGCAAAGGTGGCGGCGTGCAGCAATTGCATCATGGCGAGCGCGGGCAGGGCCGTGGTCATGGCGGTGACGGACCAGCGCAGCAGACCGCCGGCCGCTGCCAGCATGACCAGGCCGCGCAAAGAGACCCGCGAGAGGAATCGTCCGCTGATCGCGAAGAACAGGATCTCGGCGAGGACGCCTTCGGTCCAGAGCCAGCCGATGGTGAAGGTGCCGTGTCCGGCAGCCC
>JASJAL010000329.1 GCA_030067055.1 Kiloniellales bacterium
CGACGGCTTCACCTTCACCCCGGGCGAGATCACCCGCGATCTCATGACCGCCTATGACGACCTGGTGCGTCAGCCCGAGGACGCGGCGGCCGCCAGCGCGGCCTAGGTCGTGGTGACATTTTAACGTTCATCGGAGCCATAGGCAGATTGCAGCGATCATGACAAAGCCTCTGAAATTTTGGAGCAGCTTGTCGTATCGCGTTGCGACGCGTCTAAACTGCTTGAGTTTGGCGAACATGCGTTCGACCAGGTTCCGTTCCTTGTAGAGGTTCCAGTCGCAGGCTTGGGGATAGGGCGGTCGTCGCTCCGGACGCGGGGGTATGACGGCGAGGGCTCCGATCTGCGTGATGGTTTGGTGGAAGTGGTCGGCGTCATAGGCCTTGTCGGCGATGACGTAGCCGGGCCGCAAGCCGGTCAGCAGGGCTTGGCCAAAGAGCACGTCGCCACGGTGTCCAGGGCTTAGAATGATCCGGACCGGTAGGCCCAGCGCGTCGCTGACGGCGTGGATCTTGGTGCCTAGTCCGCCGCGTGAACGACCAAGGCCTCGGGCCTCAGCGCCCCCCTTTTGAGCGGCGCACCCGCCGCTTGGGCCTGGGCCCTAATGCTGGTCGAGTCGAGCGCCACCCAGTCGAGATCGGCTTCCGCGCTTAGAGCGGCGAACAGCCGGTCGAGCACGCCCTGGTCGATCCAGCGATAGTAGCGCCGCTTGACTGTCTGGTAAGAGCCATAACGTTCCGGAAGATCACACCAGCGCCCTCCCGAGCGCGCCATCCAGATCAAAGCGTTGATGAAACGACGATTGTCGCTGCGAGGCCCGCGGCGGCCCTTGCGACCGCCCGGAACAAAGACCTCAACACGTGACCATTGCTCGTCCGTAAGCTCCTGCGCCTGACGAATCACCGCTGATCTCCTCAAAGATCAGTCTTGAATCACGACACGCCCCGCTTGGGAATCCCCAAAAATCTTAAAATGTCACCACGACCTAGAACACGCGGCCGGTCAGGGCCTCCTTGGCCTTGAGGCTCAGATCCTCGATCGCCTTGAAGCCGTCGACCAGCATGTCGCGCTCGCGGCGCGAGAGGCGATCGGGATGGACATAGTTGCCGACCGGCTCGCCGGCGGTGAAATCGGCCAGCTGCTGGCGCAGCAGCAGGCCGGTGATGTGAAGAAAGGCGCCGTTCAGATAGTCCGCCTGGTTGCGGTTCAGGACATCCAGCTTGCAGAGCGTCTCGATCCGCCGCAGCGTCGAGGTCTCCGAGACTCCGTGCTTCAGGGAGAGCATCCGAAGCCCCGTCACCAGCGGCAGGGTGCCGCGGTGCTTGAGATTGATCTTGCCGCCCTTGTCCCGGTCGCCGACAAGGCGGCCGAACCAGCCCAGCGCGACGCTCGTGCGCTCGGATTCCTCGTAGAGCGCCCGAAGAAAATGCGGCGAGTTCTTCGCGGTCTCGGTGACGATCGTGCGCAGCTCGTCGGCGAAGCCGGTCTCGCGGTAGGCGCCTCGGAAGTCGAAGAAGATGTCGCCGAGCTGGGCGGCAATGGCGCTGCCCCGCTGGCCCCAGATGTCGATCTGCATCCGCCACTGGCTGCGGGTCTTGCGCCAGATCGGGTTGGTCGCCATGACGTAGCCCAGGCAGTATGGGAAGCCGATGGCGTCGAGCGACTCGGTCATGCGCTCGGCGAGCGCAATGAAGAAGGGGTCGATCCGGCCGTGCTCCTCGTCGGGATAGTCGTCGAGGATGAAGCCATTGTCCTGGTCCGGGTAAAGGTAGTTCTCGCCGCGCCCGCCCGATCCCATGATCAGGAGCTCGAAGCGCACCGGCGGCGGGCCCATGCCCTCCTCGGCCATCTCGGCCAGGGCCCGGTCGATCACCCGGCAGTGGATGTCGCGGTTGATACGGGTGATGACCGCCTGGATCTCGGGGGCCGGAACCCGGTCGGCGAAGAGGCTCTCGGCGAGCTCGACCTGCGCGGCCTTGATCTGGCGCAGCCCCTCGCGGCTGTCGTCCTGGCTGATCGACTCGATCTCGCGGAGCGTCGCCTCGGCGGCGACCGCGAGGGCCGCATGGAGGTCGATCAGCCCAACCGGCCGCCCGTCCCGATCGACCACCGGCATGTGACGCCAGCCGAAGGCGCGCATGCGGGCGATCGCGTGGTAGAGGTAGTCGCCCGCCGCGATCGCCTTGACCGGCGCGGACATGAAACCCGACACCGGCTCGTCACCCGCGCAGCGCAGGACGATGCGCCGGGTCACGTCCTGTTCCGTGATGATGCCGGCGAGCCGACCCTCGGGATCGACCACCAGAGCGGAGGTGCGATGGCCGGCCGAGAGCTGCTCGATGAGGTCGGAGACCGAGGTCTCGGGGGAGACCACGACCGGGTCGCTCCGCATGTAGTCGCGGACCAGGTGCGCGAAGATCTTGGTGCGGGGCTGCACGGTGTGGCGGCCCTAGCCGGGACGGCCGACGATGGCCGGCGACGTCGAGGTCCTGCCCGCGCAGTCGTCGAGGACGCTTTCCGACACCAGGCGCTTTCGAAACTGCTCCCGGATGTCGCGCCAGGCGAATTTGATCGAATTCCGCACGATTTCCGAATCCTCCCTCTTTAGCCGGTCGGCGATCGGCGCCCAGCGAATCAGGGCGGCCGGACTCTCGCTGAAATTGTCGCGGTGCAGGGCGCGGCCCGCCCAGTCGGTCCGGTTCAACCGGGCAAGGAAGTCCTGCCGGCCAAGTTCAGCGGAGTATTCGGGTGGCGCCTCCGCCAGATTGTCCTCGATCCCGCGATGGTAGCAGCGCAGCGCGAGCGCGCGGCGGTCCTCGTCGGGAATCGACGGCCCCTCGAGCGCGGTGGCGGCGGCGTAGACGGCGAGATCGGAAAGGCAGGCGTCGAAGACGTGGAACTTGGCGATGTTCATCGAGCGGACATAGACGGGATCGTCGAAGACCCGCGGGTAGCGCGTTCCGATTCTGGTCTTGAGGTAGCCGTAAAGGGACTTCTGGGCGATGAAGGCGGCGCGGGTGGCGACGAAACGCTCGATATCCGCACTGCTGGCCAGCGGGCTGGTGTCGCGCCGAAAGGTCAGGGCCTTGACCACGGCACGAAAGGTTTGGATCAGACTGTCGAGGTTGAATGACATTGGAGTTTGGCTACCCAGTATTGGATTTCGCGCTTGCCGGCCCGTTCGGAGCCGCCGCGGTGCATGCTGCGATTGAGAGGCGATCTCCTTGGATTTCCTAAAGCTTACCTCGGTACCATTTGCCAATTCTCTTGACACGTGGCAGAAGTCTAACCGAAAAACTTGACCAGTCTATGTGAACAGGGGAGCAAGGACCCATGTCTGAACAAGAGTCCGCCAGACGGGAACGTCATTGGAAAAAGACCAGAAATCTGACGTATTTCGTGCTGGCAGTCTGGGCGATATTCGCCTTTGTCTTACCGTGGAACGCGCAAGCGCTCGATAGCTTTTCGTTCCTCGGCTTTCCGCTAGGCTATTACATCGTGGTGCAGGGATCGCTGTTCGTTTTCGTCGTCTTGATCTGGTTCCAGAACCTCAGGCAGGACGCGATCGACGACGAATACGAAGGCTCTGGCCAATAGTACGGAGGGGGGATCATGTCAGTTCAAACAAGCGGAGGCGGTTCAAGCTTTACGCAAAACCTGGGTAAGATCTACAGCCTCTATACCCTGGGTTTTCTCGCCTTCTTCGGCCTGATGGCCGTGCTCGAGCAGTTCGGTTTCGGCGCTCGGACCATCGGCATCCTGTTTCTGCTGTTCACCATCACGATCTACGCGGTGATCGGCTTCCTGTCGCGCACCATGCAGGTCGACGCCTACTATGTTGCGGGCCGCGAGGTGCCGGCACTCTACAACGGTATGGCGACGGCGGCGGACTGGATGTCCGGCGCGTCCTTCGTGGCGCTGGCCGGCGGCATCTACTTCGGCGGCTATCCCTACCTGGGCTTCGTCGTTGGCTGGACCGGCGGCTACGTGCTGGTGAACTCGCTGATGGCGCCCTACCTGAGGAAGTTCGGCTGCTACACCGTGCCCGACTTCATCGGCACGCGCTACGGCGGCAACACGGCCCGCTTCCTGGCAGTGGTCGTCCTCGTGGTGGCGTCCTTCACCTACGTGACGGCGCAGATCAACGCCACGGGAACGATCGCGGCGCGCGCGCTCGACATCCCCTTCGGTGTCGGCGTCTGGTTCGGCCTGCTGGGCATCCTGCTCTGCTCCATGCTGGGCGGCATGCGCGGCGTGACCTGGACCCAGGTGGCGCAGTACATCGTGCTGATCATCGCCTATCTGGTGCCGGTCATCTGGATGTCGAACGTCCAGGGCTTCGGTATCATCCCGCACTTCGGTTACGGCGAGGCCGCGCAGCGGATCTTCGAGCTCGAGGGTCAGCTGGGACTCGTCGCGGCGGCCGAGCCGGTCGGCAAGCTGAAGGTGCTGACCACGCCGCACTTCGATCCGCAGGGCGGCTTCCAGTCCTGGCAGTTCGTCACCCTGGCCTTCTGCATGATGGCGGGCACGGCCTCGCTGCCGCACATCCTGATGCGCTACTTCACCACGCCTTCGGTGCGGGCGGCGCGGAAGTCGGTCGGCTGGTCGCTGTTCTTCATCTTCCTGCTCTACTTCACGGCGCCGGCGCTGGCGACCCTGACCAAGCTGCAGCTGCTCGATCCCAATCTGGCGACGGCAGTGGTCGGCAAGGCGGTCTCCGACGTGATGGCCCTGGAGTGGGTGCAGAACTGGGCATCCGTGGGCATGCTCGCGGTGGCGGACCAGAACGGCGACGGGATCGTTCAGTTGAACGAGTTCTTCATGAGGCCCGATATCGTCGTGCTGGCCACGCCGGAAATCGCCGGCCTGCCCTACGTGATCTCCGGCCTGGTCGCGGCCGGCGGCATGGCGGCCGCCATGTCGACCGCCGACGGCCTGCTGCTGGCGATCGCCAACGCGCTCAGCCATGATCTCTACTACAAGATCATCGACCCGAAGGCCGAGACCAAGACCCGCCTCGTCGTTGCGCGGATCCTCCTGGTCGTGATCGGCGTGGCAGCGGCCCTGATCGCCTCGCTACAGTTGACCGGCATCCTCGGCGCTGTGGCCTGGGCCTTCTGCTTCGCCTGCTCAGGTCTCTTCTTCCCCTTGGTGCTCGGCATCTGGTGGAAGCGAGCCAATAGGCAAGGCGCGATCGCCGGCATGGTGTTCGGATTTCTCGCCGGTACCGCCTACCTCTACTATGTCCATTTCGCGGGCGGCGATCCGATTCTCGGTCTCGACCACCTGCGCTTCGGCATTGTCGGAATGCCGGTCAGCCTGATTGCGATGATCGTGGTCAGCCTGGCCACCGAGGCGCCCGACGCCGAGACTCAGGCCATGGTGGACGAGGTTCGGATCCCGAGCGGCGAGACGATCATCGGGCAACACTAAGACTGACTGTTTCGTGACCGAGGGGGGTAGAGCCCAGGCTCTGCCCCCCTCACCTTTCCTGGAGTTTCCCGATGGAAAGCAGCGACCTGGAAACCAGCATCCAGTTCCTTTCCGCCTTTCCGCTCTGGGTGATCGTGCTGGACTATGTGCTCGGCGTCATCATGTGGACGCTGATCGGGCGCTTTGCCATGAACATCTTCCTGCCGGAAGACTCCGACTTCTTCTTCATGCGCTTCTTCGTCAAGTCGACCGACCCCCTGCTCAGGATCTTCAAGCCGGTCACGCCGAGCTTCCTGATTTCTCAGTTCGTTCCGCTCTTCGTCGCCTGGTTCTTCTTCATGATCCGCTTCTACCTGATGCCCTGGCTGCTCGGCTACTCGGTCATGGGCATGCTGTCCTTCCCGCT
>JASJAL010000032.1 GCA_030067055.1 Kiloniellales bacterium
CGGATCTCTTTGACCTTGACCTCGAAGATCGCTTCCTGTCCGGCCAGCTTGTCGTTCACGTAGGCGTCGGGGAAGCGGACCTTGACCTGGCGGTCCTCGCCGACGTCGACGCCGATCAGTTGCTCCTCGAAGCCCTCGATGAAGCTGCTGGAGCCGAGCTCCAGATGATGGTCCTCGGCGGCCATTCCGGGCAGCTCCTCGCCGTTCACGCTGCCGCGGAAGTCGATCACCAGAACGTCCCCGCTCTCGGCCTTGCGCGGCGCCTCGAGGGGCTTGGACTCCTTGCGATGGCCGGCCAGGTGGTCCAGCGCGCTGTCGACCTCGGAGTCCGCCACCTCGACCTTGAGCCGGGTCAGCTTGAGGTCGCCGAAATCGATCGGCTTGATATCCGGCAGCAGCTCCAGGGCCATGGTGAACTCGAGGTCCTTGCCTTCGTCGAAGGCGGTGATCTCGATCCGCGGCTGGGTTGCCGGGCGCAGGCCGCGCTCGCTCAGAGCCTGGCTCGAACCGTCGGTCACGGCGCGCTCGACGACCTCTCCCAGGACCGAGCGGCCGAAGCGCTGCTTGAGGACCTGAACCGGCACCTTTCCGGGGCGGAAACCCGGAACCTTGACAGTGCTTCCCAGCTCCATCAGGCGGTGCTGAAGCTTCTCTTCGATATCGCTGGCGGCGATGACGACCTTGAACTCGCGCTTCAAGCCGTCGGTTTCTGTTTCCGTAACCTGCATCGGCCCCTGGCCCTTCTTGCCTCTGTCCCTGTGCCACCGGGCGCGACGCTGTCGAGCCCGGCCCTAAGAAAGCCCCGTTCGATGGATCGCGATCACTGTCGGCGGCGCCGCTTCCAATCTTGCCTGGCGCGTGGTGCGGGCGGAGGGACTCGAACCCCCACGGATTGCTCCACTGGTACCTAAAACCAGCGCGTCTACCAGTTCCGCCACGCCCGCGCGAAAGTCGGGAGCGCCCGTGTACAACATAGGACCCGGGCAAGCAACACGGCATGCAGCGCGCCCGTCGTAGCGCTTCGGTCAGCGCTCCAGGCGCTGCAGCGCGGCGGCGGCACAGGCGTCGAGGATCGCGGCGACGTCGATGCGGTAGTGCCGGTACAGATCGTCCAGGTCGCCCGACTGGCCGAAGTGCTCGACGCCGAGCGCCTGGACCCGGTGCCCTCGGACCGACCCCAGCCAAGACAGGCTTGCCGGATGGCCGTCGACCAGCGTGACCAGGCCGGCGTCGGGCGCCAGCGGAGCCAGCAAGGTTTCGACATGGGAACGGGCCTCCGGGAGACCTGACTGCCGGGCGCGTTCCGCGGCGTGCCATCCGGCGTTGAGGCGGTCCGCCGAGGTCACCGCCAGGAGACCGGCACCGGGCAGGTCGTCCTGCAGCGCGTCGTGCGCCGCCAGCGCCTCGGGGGCGACCACGCCGCTGTAAACCAGGGCCAGCTCGGCGCCCGGCGCCGGCGGACGCAGCCAATAGCCGCCGGCGATGATCTGGCGGGCCAGCTCGGAATCGGGCGCTCGCCGAAGCTGGTCGAGGGGCCGGGTCGAAAGCCGGAGATAGACGGAGCCGCCCTTGACATCGCGCAGCCAGTCGGCGGCCGCTTCGCCGCTGCCGTCTCGCTGGATGTAGTCGAAGCCCCAGGCCATGATCGCCGCCAGCTCATCGACGAAGGCCGGCTCGAAGGCCGCCAGGCCGTCCTGGGCCATGCCGATCAGGGGCGAGGAAATCGACTGGTGGGCCCCGCCTTCCGGCCCCAGTGTGATGCCGGAGGGGGTTGCGACCAGCATGAAGCGGGCGTCCTGGTAGCAGGCATAGTTCAGGGCGTCGAGGCCGCGCTGGATGAAGGGGTCGTAGAGCGTCCCGACCGGCAGCAGCCGGACCCCGAAGAGGCTTTGGGACAGGCCCAGGGCGCCGAGCAGCAGGAAGAGATTGTTCTCGGCAATGCCCAGCTCGATGTGCTGGCCCTCGGGCGACATCATCCAGCGCTGGGCCGAGACCACCTGCTGCTCCTTGAAGACGTCTTCGCGCGGGTGCCGGTCGAAGATGCCCCGGCGGTTCACCCAGGCCCCCAGATTGGTCGAGACCGTGACGTCGGGCGAAGTGGTGACGATCCGCTCCGCCAGGGGGCTGTCTTCGCGGGCGATCTCGGCCAGGATCCGGCCGAAGCCCTCCTGCGTCGACATCCGGGCGGCGTCAGGCAGCGCGAGCTCGGTGGGCACCGCCACCCGCTGGGCCTGGTAGCGCCGGGTGCCACGGGCGTTGAAGGGCACGGCCGAAAGAAAACGCTGCAAGGTCTCGGGGGGCAGCTCGAGGCCCGCGAAAGGCTCCCATTCTTGGCCTGCCGCAATCCCGTTCTCGGCCTGGAAGCTGGCCATCTGGGGCTCGTTCATCAGGCCGGCGTGGTTGTCCTTGTGGCCCGCGAAGGGCAGCCCAAAGCCCTTGATCGTGTAGGCGATGAAGCAGGTCGGCCGGTCGTCGTCGATGGCCTCGAAGGCCTCCAGCACGGTCTCCAGATCGTGCCCGGCCAGGTTGGTCATCAGCGTCGCCAGGGCCGTGTCGTCGTGCCGGTCGAGCAGCGCCTTGATCCCGGGCTCGGTACCGAGGTCGGCCGTCAGCTGCCGGCGCCAGGCTGCGCCGCCCTGAAACACCAGGGCCGAGTACAGCGAGTTCGGACAATCGTCGATCCAGCGCTGAAGGGCCTCGCCGCCGAGGCCTTCGAAGGCCGCCTGCAACTTCTTGCCGTACTTCAGAGTTACGACCCGCCAGCCCATGGTGTCGAAGAGACTGTCGAAGCGTCCGAAGAGCCGGTCCGAGACGACGGCATCCAGGCTCTGGCGGTTGTAGTCGATGATCCACCAAACGTTGCGCAGGTCGTGCTTCCAGCCCTCCAGCAGGGCCTCGTAGACGTTGCCCTCGTCGAGCTCGGCATCGCCGACCAGAGCGACCATGCGGCCTTCCGGCTGGTCGGCGCCCAGCCAGCCTTTCAGGCTGACGTAGTCCTGGACCAGGCTGGCGAAGGAGGTCATGGCGACTCCAAGGCCGACCGAGCCGGTCGAGAAGTCGACGTCGTCGCCGTCCTTGGTCCGCGAGGGATAGGACTGGGCGCCGCCGAAGGCGCGAAAGGCCTCCAGTTTCTCCCGGCTCTGATTTCCCAGGAGGTACTGGATGGCGTGGAACACGGGACTGGCGTGGGGCTTGACGGCGACACGGTCCTGCGGCCGCAGCACGGAGAAGTAGAGCGCGGTCATCAGGGTCACCAGCGAGGCGCTTGAGGCCTGGTGGCCGCCGACCTTCAAGCCGTCCCGGCTCGGGCGCAAATGATTGGCGTTGTGGATGGTCCAGGACGACAGCCACAAGAGCTTGCGCTCCAAGGCCTTGAGGCAGGCCAGGCGCGTTGTCTCTGCCCCTGCCTGCGGCAGGGATTTCTGCTCGCTAGTCCGACCGGCCAACTTCGCCTCCCTCGCGAGACCCAAGCTTTCAACAAGCCTCCGTCGCACCATAGCCCAGCGAAGGAGATGACACGAGACCAGCCCACTCCCAAGCCTCCGGCAATCCGGAGGATTCAAGGTGCCGCGTCAATCGGAGCGGCCGATGCCGTGGCTGCGCAGCTTGTTGGCGACCGCGGTGTGGGAAAGCTTGAGCCGCTTGGCCAGCTTACGGCTGCTCGGGTACTGAGGGTAGAGCCGGCGCAACAGATCGGCCTCGAAGGCCTGCTGTGCCTCGGCGAAGGAGTCGGGAAGCTGCGCCTCGGCGGGCTCGGCCGTGCCTGCTTCGGCGCCATCCCCGCGCGTCGCGCCCTCGGCCGTGGCACGGCGGAGGGCCTCGATCCGCTGCGGCGCCCGAAGGACCAGCACCGCTCCGGCGACGCCAGCGCCCTGCTTGCGGATTGGAATGCGCTCGACCGCATAGGAATTGCCGGCATGGTCGACGCAGCCGTCCAGGAATTCCGGCGTTCCGTCCGCACGCGGTTGCCAGTCCGCTCTCTCCCAGCCCTCGCGGGCGAGCACCCGGTCTATCGGGAGCCCGGCCAGCGAGGCGCCCCAGCTGGCCTTGGCGGCCGCGTTTGAAAGGACGACCAGCCCCTGGCTGTTGATCGCCAGCACCGGATCGGGAAAGGCCTCGATGACGGCCTCGAACTGGCGCAGGCGAAGCTCGCGCGGCATGGCGGAAACCTGGCGCAGGCCGACGAAGCCAGGGAGACCCTGCACAGCCTCGGCCAGGGGCCCCAAGCCCGCATCGGTCAAGCCCGGCAAGTCCAGGTAAACGTGGCGCGACACCACTTCCAGAGCGCGTGGCGGCTGGTGCTGCAGGACCAAAAGCCCGAACAGGGCTTCGGTAAAGCCGGCTCTGTCGTCGAAGTGAATCTCGATCCGCATCGGACCTCGTAAACCACGCTCGACGGTCAGTCTAGCCACAGCCCGCCGGGCGCGAAAGTCCGGCCCGGACCTGCGCGTGCGTGTAAGCCGGTCTACGATGCCGGTGTGCGCAGCGCCGCCGGCGTAGCCGCTCTCGACCTAGGTCTCGACAGTCTCTGAGAAGCGCTCGCTAAAGCTCTGTAAATTCAAAGTTCTGCGCTCCACACACTGCCGTTGTTGACCGCGTTCGATCTCGACCCTGTAGACGACATGGGGGATTCCCATCGGGTCTGGACCGACGTCGATGACCTTGGCGGTTTCGATGATCTCTCCGGGGCCCGCGTGACGGTAGGTCGAACCGACCTTAATCCTCTCTTCCGGGGCTTCGCCGTCCTGGCCGCGCGAGAACGAGAATACGTTCATTTGAGCGAACATATCTTGCCTCTGCTTGTTATGAAGCTACGTGCTTCTTTTCCTCTCTTCTATAGCTTCGCAGACGCCAAATTAACAGGAAGTAAAAGCCTTAGCTTGCCGAAAATAAAAGCGGTCTCAGGACTTCCGGCAGGCCGTCCGGCAGGTCCTCGGCGATCAGACCAGGGCCGATATCCGCGGCCACGGCGCCTTGGAGCCAGACGGCAGCGCAGGCCGCCTCGAAGGGCGGCATCGACTGGGCGAGCAGCCCTAGGACCAGTCCCGCGAGCACATCACCGGTCCCGGCCGTTGCGAGCCAGGGCGGCGCATTGCCGTTGATCGCGGCCCGGCCATCTGGCGCCGCCACGACGGTATCGGCGCCCTTCAGCACGACGATGGCACGGGACATCGCCGCCGCGGCGCGACAACGCTGAAGCTTATCGCCGTCCAACTCCGGAAAGAGCCGGGTGAACTCACCTTCGTGTGGGGTCAGGACGCAGGGCGACTTAAGGCTGGCAAACAGGGTCTCCGGATCCTGATGGTACGCGGTCAGAGCGTCGGCATCGAGGACCGTGGACCGGCGGGTCCCAAGCACGAGGGCGACGATCTCCCGGGTATTCTTGGTCAGACCGAAGCCGGGCCCGACCAGGATCGCATTGCGGCGCTGATCTCGCAGCATCGCCGAGAGATCGCCGGGGCCGCCGGTCGGCCGCACCATGAGGCTGGGAAAGCCGGAGGCGTAGACTGCGACCATGGGCGGCGGGCAGGTCAGCGATACCAGCCCCGCCCCGACCCGCATCGCAGCCCTGGCCGCCAGGCGCGCGGCCCCGGTCAACTCGCCGCCGCCGACCACGAGGGCGTGACCGAAGTCGTACTTGTGGCTGTCAAAGCGGCGACGCGGCAGCGCCTTCAGCCAGAGCGCCGGATCGTTCTCGAAGCAACGTGGCGCGATCTCGCCCAGAACGTCGCCCGGTATGCCGATGTCGGCGATGACGGTCTCGCCGCTGAAAGACCGCCCGGGGAAAAGCAGATGACCCGGCTTCTTGCGAAAGAACGTGACCGTGAGGTCGGCCTTGACCGCCGTCTCACCCAGAACCCGGCCGTCATCCCCCTTGACCCCGCTCGGGATGTCGACGGCGACCACGGGCACGCCGGCCTCACCGAGCTGGTTGACCACTTCGCGCGACACTCCGTCGAGGGGACGGCTGAGACCGGCCCCGAAGAGGGCATCGATGACCAGGCCGGTTCCCTCGAAGGTCACGCTGCCCAGGGGCATGACCTCGCCGGTCCAGAGATCGGCATGGTGACCGGCATCCCCCATCAAGGCGCCCTGATCGCCGAGCAGCGCCAGAGCGACCGGCCAGCCGCGCTTGGACAGGTAGCGTGCGGCAACGAAACCGTCTCCGCCGTTGTTGCCCGGGCCGCAAAGAACCGTCACCGGCCGCGGCGTCCAGCGGTCGGCGATCGCCCGTGCTACGGCGGCACCGGCATTCTCCATGAGGGTGGCGCCGTCGATACCGCTTTGCATCGCCGCCTTGTCGGCGGCATAGGCTTCCTCCACGGTCAGGAGGGCCGCGAAGTCCGGATTGCGATCGGAGTCTTCTTTCTTGGTCAGAGGTGTCACGAAATCCTTCCCCATCCGCCTTCAGACACCGAAAGGCGTGTTTTAGTCCGATCCTGCCTGGTCGCGAAAGTCCGCGACGCTCCGGCAGGCGCTCTCCCGCAGCAACAGCGTATCGGCGTCAGCCATGATCAGATGACAGCCCGCGGCCTTCAAGGCCGCCGTGGGGCGCGCCGGGGTGGGTATCGCACCCAGTAGCTTGCCGGCGGCGCGCACCGCGGATCCCACCCGTTCCGCGGCCGCCAGCACCTCCGGATGATCCACCTGGCCCGGGTGGCCCAGGTTTGCCGCCAGATCGTTCGGGCCAAGGAACAGCATGTCGACCCCGTCCAGATCGGCGATCGCCTCGGACTCCCTCACGGCTTCCGGGGTTTCGATCTGGCAGATCACCAAGGTGTCCTCCGCAGCTCGTTCGAGGTAACCGTCCTCGTGGATCCCGTATCCGCTGGCCCGGATGACCGAAGTGGCCATGCCACGACGCCCCTTCGGCGCAAAATGGCAGGCCGCCACGACTTCCCGCGCCTGGTCCAGGCTGTTGACCGAGGGGACCATGCAGCCCTCGGCGCCCGCGTCCAGCGCCTTCTTCAACCCCGCTTCGTCGCTATCTGGGACCCGGATCAGCGGCGCGCAACCTCGGCCTTGCAGCGCCTGCATGATCTGGACCGCGTCCCGGATGGACCCGGGTCCATGCTCAAGGTCGATGACGACGCAGTCGTAGCCGGCCAGTGCCACGACCTCCGTCACCAAGGGCGACATCAACTCGATCCAACACCCGACCGCCGGCCGCCCGCTGCGCAGCTGCTGCTTGAGACTCGCCGTCATGGCAAGGGGCCTATCACCAACTACGCTGGAGAACAGGCTCTAGCGAACCAGTACCTTGCAGAAGGCGGCAGGATCGCTGCTGCGCATCTGCTGGCAGAGATTCTGGGCGACGGCTCGATTATCGAGCGGTCCGACCATGACCCGATAGTAGGTCCCTCGGCTACCCAGATCGACCTTGGTGAACAAGGGGGGGAAATCGTCCAGGATTTCCCCGTGCTGGCGCCGGACCTGATTCCAATGCTCTTCGGCGTCATCGGAACTCTTCATCGAGGCCAGCCATATGTGAACGCCTTTCGGCGCCGTCCCAGTGACCTTGGTGACGGCGGGGTTCGGTTGGTCGCCGCCTCTGATCACGTTCGGCAGGGGCGCCGTCGCCGCCTGCTGATTTCCGGTCTGCGGCGCCGGCGCAGTGGTCGGATTGGCCACCGGCGCGACGGCCGCCTGCTGTGCGGCGCGGGGGCGCGAAGGCGCCTGCGCCGGCCCAACCGGTACCGCCTCAACACGCTCTACCGAGATGCCCGAACCTTGCGCCGAGGATCCCTGGTCGGAAGCGACCCCGCCGGTGCCGGCCGGGCCGGATGGGCTCTGCCCAGCCGCCGTGACGGGCAGCTCGCGTCGGGTCACCGTCGTGCCCTGAACGGCAGTGGCCGAAGCCGCCGGCGGGGCAACGGCGGCGACGCTGGATCCACCGTCCGAAACTTCGGAAGCGACCGCACTTGGGGAGGATTCAGGCTTTATAGAAGAGGCTCTTACACCCTTTTCCTCAAGCATTGTGGCAAGCCTGCGTCCCATGACATGGCCCTGAGAAGCCGCCAGCTGATACCATCCCAAGGCCCGGGACTCGTTGCGCTCGGTGCCGATGCCCAGGCGGTACATCTCGCCGATGGCGAACTGTCCATCCTTCAAGCCGGCATCGGCCGCCTTGGCGAACCACCGTGTGGCTTCGTTCTCGTCCTTTTCGGTGCCGTCGCCGCGGAAATACGCCAAGCCTAGGTTGTAGTAGGCCGTCGAGTGGCCGGCCTTGGCCGCTTCACGCCAGAGCTCGACGGCGCGGGCCTTGTCTTGCTCCACGCCAAGACCCTGGGAGTACATATGGCCCAGGTTGTTCTGCGCGGCAGCGACGCCTTGGACGGCTGCGAGTTCGTACCATTCGACAGCGGCATCGAGATCCTGCGGGATGGTCTCATTGCCCCTTTCGTAGATCAGCGCCAGGCCGAACTGCGCCAAGGCGTCGCCCGCCTCAGCCAGGGGCTTCCAGATCTCATAGGCTTCTTCCGCCTGACCTGCCCGAAAGGCCTCGAGGCCGTCGCGATAGCTCTGCGCTTGCGCAGTAGATACCGCTGCCAGGAAGAGGACGAACAGGGGGAGTATTCGTCTAAACGGCATCGCCGGGCCTTCCCGAACTCGTTGGAAGTTCCAGAGAGCAAACGCTGCCGCAAGCCATCGTCGAACGCAAGGCGAAAGGCATTTCCACCCCAAAGTTTCTACCATCGCGGGTCCTACCGAAACGAGACAACGAGGCTGGCGCATTCCCGTCTTTCTCGTCCGATCTTCCCCAAATCCCGTGCAAATCGGGCGACAACCGTCGATCCGTCACCGCCTGCAATGGGCACCCAAGTCGCCAGCGTCTTCGGGCCGCAATCGCAAGGGCGCGGCATTTCGTGACCTGCAACGCCACGTCACACTCTTCTTAGACAGACTTGAATATGGTTAATTTTTTGGAAATGGGGTGACCAGCGGGATTCGAACCCGCGACCTCTAGGACCACAACCTAGCGCTCTAACCAACTGAGCTATGGTCACCGCAGAAAGACCGCAACCGCCGGCTCGCCAGCGGCGCCGGGCTGTTTACTCCCCGCCGAAGCCCAGGTCAAGCCGAGCCGCCGGCTTGCCGTTTCGCCCAAAGCGGGCGTAGCCTGCCGGCAGTCCAAAGCCCGGTTCCGGGCGCCCCCGAAGCGGAGCCAAGACCATCATGCTTAAGACCGCGCAAGCCATGGAGCGCCTGGGCACAGAGACCGCCTTTGAGGTCCTGGCGCGGGCCAAGGCCCTGGAAGCACAGGGTCGCTCGATCATCAATCTGGGCATCGGCCAGCCGGATTTTCAGACCCCGCCGCACATCGTGGAAGCGGCGGTCAAGGCGCTGCGGGACGGCCATCACGGCTACACCCCGGCCAACGGCATACCCGAGCTGCGCGAAGCCGTCGCCGCCGACATCGCCGCTCGCCACGGGGTCGAGGTCGATCCGGCCCAGGTCATGATCGTCCCCGGCGGCAAGGTAACGATGTTCTTCGCGATCATGATGTTCGGGGAGTCCGGCGCCGAGATCCTCTACCCCAATCCGGGCTTCCCGATCTACGAGTCCGTGATCGCCTACAGCGGTGCGACGCCGGTCGCCATCCCGCTGGAGGAAAAGGACGGCTTCGCCTTCTCCGCGGAAGCGGTCCTGTCCCGGCTGACGGAGCGCAGCCGGCTGCTGATCCTCAACAGCCCGGCAAATCCGACCGGCGGGGTCACGCCCAAGGCGGAGATCGACCGTCTGGTCGAGGGACTGGCGGCCTTTCCGCAGGTGGCTGTGCTCTCCGACGAGATCTACAGCCAGATGCTCTACGGCGGCCGCCGGCACACCACCCTTCTCGGCTATGAGGACCTGCGCGACCGGGTGATTCTGCTGGACGGCTGGAGCAAGACCTACGCCATGACCGGCTGGCGACTGGGTTACGGCGTCTGGCCCGGCGACCTGGCGGAAAAGGCAAGTCGGCTGGCGGTGAACTGCCATTCCTGCGTCAACGCGGCCGCGCAGTACGCCGGCATCGCCGCCCTGAGCGGCCCCCAGGACCCCGTCGAGGAGATGGTCGCCGCCTTCGACCAGCGGCGTCAGGTGGTCACGCGCGAGATTGCCTCGGTGCCTGGGCTGTCCTGCGTCGAGCCGGCCGGCGCCTTCTACGCCTTCCCGAACATCAAGGCGACCGGCCTGAGCGCCAAGCAGCTCGAGACCGGCCTCCTGGAGGAGGCCGGGGTCGCGACCATTGCCGGTACCAGCTTCGGACAACACGGCGAGGGCTTCATCCGGCTGTCCTATGCCAATTCGGTGGAGAACATCCGGGCCGCCATGTCACGCATCGGCGAATGGCTCGGCGCCCAAAAAACCGGCGCAGGCGCTGCCTAAAAAAACGGCAGAGTGATCACGATATCGGCACTTGGCCGAGAAGGCATGGCCGGCGCAGCCGCCATCTAGAGCCAGAATTGGCACAGTTCCGGGCTTTTCCGGACTTGGCACGGCCCCTGCTAAAGGCATCTTAACGGTGCCCGTCGGGCGCCGACCCCTTTCCGTGACGCAAGCGAGCCGGAACATGAAAAAGATCGAAGCCATCATCAAGCCGTTCAAGCTGGACGAGGTGAAGGAAGCCCTCCACGAGATCGGCATCAAGGGCATCACTGTGATCGAGGCCAAGGGCTTCGGCCGGCAGAAGGGCCACACCGAGTTGTATCGCGGTGCCGAGTACGTCGTCGACTTCCTGCCGAAAGTTAAGGTCGAGGTCGTGCTCGAGGACGGCCTTGTCGAGCGCGCCGTGGAAGCCATCCAGCAGGCGGCCCAGACCGGCCGCATCGGCGACGGCAAGATCTTCGTCAGCTCGATCGACGAGGCGATCCGCATTCGCACCGGCGAGCGCGGCGCCGAAGCCGTCTAGCCGAAGCCGTTTCGAGGGCCCGGCCCCGGTCCGGGGAACCGTCGCCCGATCCAAGTCAAACCAATTGCCATCAGGGGAAGGCACAAGATGTCCGATGCCAGCACCATTCTGAAGATGATCAAGGAGAACGACGTCAAGTACGTCGACTACCGCTTCACCGATCCGCGCGGGAAGTGGCAGCACCTGGCGATGAAGGCCGACGCGGTCGACGATGAGGCCCTGGACGAAGGCATCATGTTCGACGGCTCATCCATCGCCGGCTGGAAAGCGATCAACGAGTCCGACATGAACCTCAAGCCGGATCTCTCGACCGCGGTCATGGATCCCTTCGCTGCGCAGCCGCAGCTGATCCTGTTCTGCAACATCACCGAGCCGACCACGGGCGAGCCTTATGCCCGCTGCCCGCGCTCGACCGCGGTCAAGGCCGAGGCCTTCCTAAGCTCGAGCGGTGTGGGCGACACCGCGATCTTCGGGCCGGAGGCGGAGTTCTTCGTCTTCGACGACGTGCGCTACGCCAACAACATGAACCACAGCTTCTTCCGCTTCGAGTCCGAGGAAGGTCCCTACATGACCGGCGAGGTCTTCGAGGAAGGCAACCTGGGTCACCGTCCGGCGGCCAAGGGCGGCTACTTCCCGGTTCCGCCGGTCGATTCCGGCACCGACCTGCGGGCCGAGATGGTCTCGGTCATGGCCGAGATGGGCCTCATCATGGAGAAGCACCACCACGAGGTCGCGCCCTCACAGCATGAGCTTGGCCTGCGCTTCGACACCCTCACCCGCTGTGCCGACAACATGCAGATCTACAAGTACGTGGTGCACAACGTCGCCCACACCTACGGCAAGACGGCGACCTTCATGCCCAAGCCGGTGTTCGGCGACAACGGCTCGGGCATGCACGTCCACCAGTCGATCTCCAAGGGCGAAGCGCCGCTCTTCGCCGGCGACGGCTACGCCGGCCTGTCCGAGACCGCGCTCTTCTACATCGGCGGTATCATCAAGCATGCCCGGGCGATCAACGCCTTCTCGAATCCGACGACCAACAGTTACAAGCGGTTGATCCCGGGCTTCGAGGCACCTGTCCTGCTCGCCTACTCGGCGCGCAACCGCTCGGCCTCCTGCCGGATACCCTTCGGCGCCGGCCCCAAGGCCAAGCGCGTCGAGGTCCGCTTCCCCGATCCCTCGGCCAATCCCTACATGGCCTTCGCGGCGATGCTGATGGCCGGCCTCGACGGCATCCAGAACAAGATCCATCCGGGCGATCCGATGGACAAGAACCTCTACGATCTGCCGCCCGAGGAGCTCATGGACGTCCCGACCGTCTGCGGCTCGCTGCGCCAGGCCATGGAGGCCCTGACCCACGACCACGACTTCCTGCTGGCCGGTGACGTCTTCACCAAGGACCAGTTGGACGCCTACATGGAGTTGCGCTGGGAGGAGATCTACGCCTTCGAGCACGCCCCGCACCCGATCGAGTTCCAGATGTACTACTCGGTCTGATCGCGGATCGATCGTGACACTGCCGACGGGCCGTCCCTCGGGGCGGCCCGTTCGCTTTGCGCGCCCAAGAGCAGAGAGCTAAGCGCTCAGCCTCAGCGCGGCAGCTCGACGGTCATTTCCTTGCCGCCGTAGGCATGGAGCTTGTCGTGGCCGCGGATGACGACCGCGGTGACGCCCTCGGGCACCGCGACGCCGCCGAGCGAGCGGGTGAAGGGCTGTTCCTCCACATGAGGGTGATAGAGCACCCGGGTGCCCAGCAGCTTGCCGTCCGGGGTCAAGACGTCCCACTTGTCGGCGTAGTGGTCCCAGCCCTCGTCGGCGTGCTTCAGGGTCACGTCGAAGCGCCAGACATTGCTGCCCTCCTTGACGGCGCGTGCGCCGACCACATCGGTCTCACCGGCCTGGGCGGCAGCTGCAAAACCCAGAACGGCAAGGATTGGGATCAGTCGTTTCATGCGCTTTGTTCCTCGGTTACCGCCCGGGGCTGTCCGCTCTCGTCGAGGGCGACGAATACGAACTCCCCCTGGGTGACCTTGACCCGCTGGCCGCTCTGCCGCCGCAGCGCCCAGGCTTCGAGGTTCAGGGTGATCGAGGTCCGGCCGATGCGCGGCTCCGAGGCGTAGACGCAGAGCACGTCGCCGACCAGGACCGGAAGATGGAAGGTCATGGCGGTGACCGCGACGGTCGCCACCCTGCCCTTCGCGATCTGCGCCGCCGCGATGCCGCCGGCGATGTCCATCTGGGCCAGAACCCAGCCGCCGAAGATGTCGCCGCTGGGATTGGCGTCGGCCGGCATGGCCAGGGTCCGGGTCTGCATCTCCCCGCGGGGCTGATCCTGGGACTCGCTGTCTTCGGCCACGCTGCGCCGCTCCCCTCCGGTGCCACCGATGGCTGGTCGGCCTTGACACTGGCACCTACATAATCATCCAGTTACGGCGCCCTCCAGAGCGATTCGTTGCAACCGCCATCGGACTGCCCGCAAACCATGGCCGATCTCTTCCAGAACACGCCCGCCAAAGCAAGTAACTACTCCGCGAAGGACATTGAGGTGCTGGAGGGTCTGGAGCCGGTCCGCCGGCGCCCGGGCATGTACATCGGCGGCACCGACGAACGGGCGCTGCACCACCTGGTGGCCGAGCTACTGGACAACGCCATGGACGAGGCGGTCGCCGGCCACGCCACCCGGATCGAGGTCGAGCTTTCCGCCGACGGCAGCACCACGGTGCGCGACAACGGCCGCGGCATCCCGGTCGACCCGCACAAGAAGTTCAAGGGCAAGTCGGCGCTCGAGGTCATCCTCACCACCCTGCACTCCGGCGCCAAGTTTTCCCAGAAGGCCTATCAGACCTCGGGCGGCCTGCACGGCGTTGGCGTTTCGGTGGTCAACGCGCTGTCCGAGCGGCTGCTGGTCGAAGTCGCCCGCGACCGCCAGCTCTGGCGCCAGGAATACCAGCGCGGCAAGCCTAAGACGAAGCTGAAGACCGTCGGCCAGGCGCCGAACCGCCGCGGCACCAGCGTGACCTTCTGGCCAGATAGCGGGATCTTCGGCGAGGGTGCCCGACTGCACCCGCCGACGCTCTACCGCATGGCCCGTTCCAAGGCCTATCTCTTCAAGGGGGTCGAGATCCGCTGGCGCTGCGACCCGGCCCTGCTGCGCGAGAAAGACGGGGTGCCGGAGAGCGCGGATCTCCACTTTCCCAATGGCTTGCGCGATTTTCTGGATGCGGCGCTGCAAGATGGCCGCACCCTGACCCCGGATCCCTTCGTCGGCGAGACCAAGCTGCCCGACGAGGCCGGCCGGGTCGAATGGGCGATCTCCTGGCCGGCCAGCGAAGATGGCTTCGTCCACTCCTACTGCAACACCGTGCCGACCTCCCAGGGCGGCAGCCACGAGTCCGGCCTGCGCAGCGGGATGCTGCGCAGCCTCAAAGCCTATGGCGACCTGGTCGGCAACCGGCGGGCCAGCAAGATCACCGCCGAGGACGTCCTCGGCGGCGCCGCGGCCCTGCTGTCGATCTTCATCAAGAACCCGCAGTTCCAGGGCCAGACCAAGGAGCGCCTGGCCTCGCCGGAGGCTTCCCGCCTGGTCGAGGCCGTGGTCAAGGACCACTTCGATCACTGGCTCTCCGGCCATCCCGAGCGCGCCCGCACCCTCTTGGAGCGGGTCGTGGCCCGCGCCGAGGATCGACTTCGCAAGCGCCAGGAACGGGAGCTCAACCGCAAGTCGGCGACCCGAAAGCTGCGCCTGCCGGGCAAGCTGGCGGACTGCGCGCGCAGCCGGTCCGAAGGAACCGAGATCTTTCTTGTCGAGGGCGATTCCGCCGGCGGCTCGGCCAAGCAGGCGCGAAACCGCGACACCCAGGCTGTGCTACCGCTGCGCGGCAAGATCCTCAACGTCGCCAGCGCGACCGCCGACAAGATGAAGGCCAACCAGGAGCTCAGCGACCTGATCCAGGCCCTGGGCTGCGGCTCGGGCGCCAGCTTCGACGTCGACCGTCTGCGCTACGAGCGGGTCATCATCATGACCGACGCCGACGTCGACGGCGCCCACATCGCCTCGCTGCTGCTGACCTTCTTCTTCCGGGAAATGCCGGGGCTGATCGAGGCCGGGCGGGTCTTCCTGGCGCAGCCACCGCTCTACCGCCTGGCCCAGGGCGGCAAGAGCGTCTACGCCCGCGACGACGCCCATAAGGAGGAGCTGCTGCGCAGCGACTTCAAGCCCAACGCCAAGGTCGACATCAGCCGCTTCAAGGGCCTGGGCGAGATGCCGCCGAGCCAGCTCAAGCAGACCACCATGAGCCCGGAGGCCCGGACCCTGCTGCGGGTCACCGTGGTCGATCCCGAGGCGGTCGATCCCAAGGCCGGCATCAAGGAGACCGCAGACCTGGTCGAGCGGCTGATGGGACGCAAACCGGAGCTGCGCTTCGCCTTCATCCAGGAGCACGCCCGCTTCGTCGAGGAGATCGACGTCTAGCCCGGCTCAGGCTATCCGGCAGCGCATCTGACGAAGTCGGCCTCGCCGTAGCCCGGCGGGAAAGCGCCCCGCTCGAGATCGCGATAGCCGCAGCAGACCGTGTAGGCCGGCAAGCCGAGGGCCTTGGCCAGAGCCTCGTGGCGCTCGAAGGCGAAGACGAAGCCGGTCTCGTCGTCGAGGGCGCGCAGGATGGTCTCGACCGCAGCCGGATCGGCGGCCGGGCCGAAGGCCGCGCAGAGCGCCTGGGCATCGCCGCCCTCGGGAATCGAGACGCCGTCGTCATCCAGTTCCAGATCGTCGTCCGGGTCCAGGAACTCCGCCTCGAAGAAATCGGGCGCCGAGGTGTATTCGTGGTCCAGCACCCCGGCGGTGTAGAGCCCGTACCAGAGCACGTCGTCGTCGTGGTTCAGCACGGCCAGGGCCGGACATCCCAGACGTTCGGAGAGCTTCGCGGCGAAGGCACGGATGTAATCGTCGTCCTGGGAATCGCAGACCGCTTCACAGATCGTGGTCACCCCGTCGACCGTCGGCGAGAGGTAGGCATCGCAGCACGCTTCCGTCAGGCCGGCGACAATCTGATCCCGGCCCGGACCCTTGAGCGTGATGTTGACGTAGAAGTTCCCCATCGGCGCCCTCCCCCGGCTGGCCCTCTGCGGGCCGCCATGGTGCCTTTCGGGGGATAAGACCGGGTTAATCGGCCAGCCAGGCCCGCAGCGCCTCGTTCACGGCCTCGGGCCGCTCGATCGTCGAGAGATGGCCGCAGTCCTCGACCACCATCAGGCGAGCATCCCGGATTCCGGCGGCCATGGCGGTGTGCTTGTCGACGGGGGTCAGGGCGTCCTCCCGACCGCAGAGCACCAGGGTCGGACAGGCTATCTTGACCAGGGTCGATCGACTGTCGGGTCGCGTCATGATCGCCTGCTGCTGGCGCAGAAAAGCCGCCTTTCCCACCGCCTCGGCCATCGCCGTGACCACGCCGACCAAGGCTTCATCCTCGAGCCGCGCCTGGTGGATCAGCAGCGGCAGGAGGCGCGGCGTGACCCCTTTGAACTCGCCCTTCTCGGCGAGCTCGATCAGGCCGCGCCGGCGCGCCGTCTGCTCCTCGGTATCGGGATCGGCCCTGGTGTCCAGAAGGGCCAAGCGCAGGACCCGCTCCGGCGCCCGGCGCAGGATCTCGAGGGCGACGTAGCCGCCCATGGACAGGCCGGCCAGGGCGAAGCGCGGCGGCATCGCGGCGAGGACGCTCTCCGCCATCTCGCCGACGCTGCTCTGGGTGGTGAAGTCGGCAACCCGGGGCTCCGCGAGATCGGCCAGAGCGTCGATCTGTGGCGCCCAGAGCCGTCCATCGCAGAGCAGGCCGGGCAGCAGGGCGAGCGGAACCCGTTCCGACATCGGCTGTTTCTCCTACTTGATGAGCTGCAAGAGGTCCTTGAACTCAGGCCGGTCGGCGCGCTCCAGCCACTCGAAAACGACCATTTCCGTGGTCACCTTTTCGATGCCGGCCCGCACCATTCGTCCCAGGGCCGCCTCGGCATTGGCCGGCTTGCGCGAGCCCGTGGCATCGGCGACGATGTAAGTGAGATAGCCCGTCTCGGCTAGAGAGATCGCGGTCTGCATCACGCAGACATGGGCCTCGCAGCCGGCGACGACCACCTGCGGCCGGTCGAGGCCCTCCAGGTGCTCCCGGAGGTCCCGCGCCCCTAGGCAGGAGAAGGTGATCTTCTCGAAGCGTGCGGCCGGCGGGATCACCGGATCCAGCTCCGTCACAGTGGCACCCAGACCACGAGGATAGTGCTCGGAGGCCAGAACCGGAATGCCCAGCCTGGCCGCGGCACGACCCAAGATCTCGATGTTGCGAAGAATGTCCTCGCGGTTGGAAATCGCCGGCGCCAGACCTGCCTGCACGTCGACCACGAGAAAAACCGACGTCTTGGCCTTGAGAAGCTGAGAGTCCATCACTATCAAAGGATTAACCAGTTGTCCTTTAGAAGGCGTCAGCAAAGTAACGCAAGCGTGGTGACAGGACCAGTTATCGCCGGATCCCAGGCGCGCCGGGGACATTGACTTTGTCGCCACCGACCCTAAGATGCGCCGCGAATCGCCTCGGTGCTCGGCAAAACGGCCATGACACCTAGAGGCCTGCTCTCCGAAAAGAATCGATTGAGTTTATGAATTTCTCCGATCTCGGGCTCAGCCCGGAAGTGCTCAA
>JASJAL010000330.1 GCA_030067055.1 Kiloniellales bacterium
TCAGCCAGTCGCTGATGCTTGCGGTTCGCGCCCGGGCGGTCCTCGAGGGACGGCTGGCGCCTTCGGTCGACGACGTCCTGGCCCTGGCGCCGGCGGTGCTGCGCCATCGCATGGCGTTGAACTTCGCGGCCCGCGCCGACGGGGTCTCGGTCGACGACGTGATCCTACGGCTCGCGGCTCCGCACCAGTGAGCCCGAGGAGCCGACGGCGACCCTGATGCTGCAACGCGCACTCCGGCGACGGCAACGAGCCGAGGCCCTGGCGGCGAACCTGCCGCCACTCCTGGTCGAGGCCGAACGGGTGGCTGCGACCGTGGCCCAAGGAGTCCACGGCCGGCGACGGGTCGGTCAGGGCGAGACCTTCTGGCAATTCCGCCACTATGAGCCCGGCGACCAGCCTCAGCTCATCGACTGGCGGCAATCGGCCAAGTCCGACCAGGTTTTCGTGCGTGAACTGGAATGGGAAGCCGCACAGTCGGTCTGGCTCTGGTGTGACACCTCGGCTTCCATGGCCTGGAGCTCCGGTGACGACCACGGTTCGAAGCGCCGGCGCGCGGAATTGCTGGCCCTGGCCCTTGTCGTGCTGCTGGTCCGCGGCGGCGAGCGGGTCGCGCTGCTCGGCTCCGGCCTGCCGCCGGCCACCGGCCGCGGTACGGTGACCCGGATGGCTCTTCAGCTAGAGCACCTGGAAGCCAAGGACAGCAGCCTGCCGCCGGTCCAAACCCTGCCGCGCTTCGCCCAGGTGGTGATGCTCAGCGACTTCCTGGCTCCGCTTGGCGACATCGACCGCAGCGTCCGGCGCCTGGCCGAGAGCGGCGTGCGGGGCCATCTGATCCAGATCCTTGATCCGGCCGAGGAAGCCTTGCCCTACGAAGGCCGGGTGCTGTTCCAGGGCTTGGAGGGCGAGGATCCCTGGCTGCTATCGAGGACCGAGAGCGTGCGCAGCGACTACCAGACCCGCCTGCAGCGGCAATTCGATGGCCTGGACGCCATCGCCCGCAGCATCGGCTGGACCTACACCCGGCACCGCAGCGATACCTCGGCCCAGGCGGTGCTGCTTACCCTCTACGCGGCCCTGACCGCGAACCGGGGACTCTGAAGCGATGCTGGAGCTCGGTCCCTTGGCGTTCGCCCAGCCCTGGCTGCTTCTGGCTTTGGGCGCGCTGCCGCTGCTCTGGTGGCTGCTGCGTCTGACCCCGCCGTCGCCGCGGCGCATCGCCTTCCCGGCCCTGCGTCTCTTGACCGGCCTCAGGCCGCCGGAGGAGACACCGGCCCGGACGCCGCCCTGGCTGGTCGCGCTGCGCCTGCTGATCGCCGCCCTGATCATCCTCGGTCTGGCGCAGCCCTTGCTGAACCCGAACCGGCCGCTCGCAGGCAATGGCCCGCTGGTGCTGATCGTCGACGACGGCTGGGCGGCGGCACGCAACTGGTCGCAGCGCCGCGATACCATCAACAGCCTGATCGACCAAGCCGAGCGCGACGGCCGGTCGCTGGTCGTGCTGACCACGGCGCCCAAGGGCCCGGACGCCCGGGTCGCGGCCAGCGATTTGTTGAACCCTGCGGCGGCCCGGCGCCTGCTGCAGGGCATGGCGCCACAGCCCTGGCCGGTCGACCGTCGCGCCGCGCTTGCCGCTCTCGAGGGCCTGACGATCGAGGCTTCGGCGCCGGTGGTCTGGCTCTCTGACGGCTTGAACCAGGGTGAGAGCGAGGACGACCTACGCGACTTCATGGCCCGCCTGCGCACAATCGGCCCGATCCGGGTCTACCAGGACGCGCCGCTGCGTCTGGCGCGGCGCCTCGGCGCGCCGCAGCTTGACGCCGGCAGCGTCAGCGTCGATATCGAGCGCGCGGCAACCGAGGGCGAGGACCTCGCCGTGGTCCGTGCCCTGGCCGAGGATGGCCGGCTGCTGGGCCGTGCCGAGGCCCGGTTCGAGGCGGGCGAGGCCACGGCCGGCGTCCGTTTCGAGCTGCCGACCGAGCTTCGCAACCAAATCTCCCGGCTCAAGATCGAGGCGGAAGAGACCGCGGCCGCGGTCTTCCTGGTCGACGAACGCTGGCGCCGAAGGCCGGTCGGGCTGGTCGCCTCGGGACCACTGGCGGTCCGCCCGTTGCTGGGTGAGGTCTACTACCTCGAGCGGGCGTTGGCACCCTATACCGAGGTCCATAAGGGCAGCGTCGGCGAGCTGCTGCGCCAGGGCGTCGCCGTGTTGACCCTGGCAGACGCTGGACGCCTGCCTGTCGAGGAGGCCGAGGCGCTTTCGATCTGGATCGAACAAGGCGGCACCCTGCTACGCTTCGCCGGCCCCCGGATGGCCCAGCAGGGCGACGACGCTCTGCTGCCGGTGCGCCTGCGCCTGGGCGACCGCACCTTGAGCGGCGCCATGACTTGGAGCCGCCCGGCGCGGCTTGCCCCCTTCCACCGTGGCAGCCCCTTCGCCGACCTCGAGCTGCCGGAGGACGTGGTGGTCGAACGCCAGGTGCTGGCCGAGCCGGCACTGGACCTGCCCGAGAAGACCTGGGCCAGGCTCGAGGACGGTACGCCTCTGGTCACCGCCGAACGGCGCGGCGAGGGCTGGCTCATTCTGGTCCACACCAGCGCCAACACCGATTGGTCGAACCTGGCGCTTTCCGGCCTCTTCATCGAGATGCTGCGCAAGATCGTCGCGGTCAGCCAGGGCATCGCGAGCGTCAGCGCCGAGGAGGCCCTGCCGCCGCTCGAGGCCCTGGACGGCTTCGGCCTGCTGGGCCGGCCCCCGGCGACGGCAGTTGCTCTCGACGCCGAGACCATCGAGGCCGGCCGCATCGATGCTCGCCATCCCCCGGGGATCTACGGCCGCGACAGCCTTCGCCGGGCCTACAATCTGGCCGATAACGTCGGCCCGCCGACCTGGCTCGGGCAGACCATCGACGGCCAGGCCGTGCAGTCCTTCGCCGGCCGCAGCGAGACCGTGCTGCTGCCTTGGCTGCTGGCCGCCGCCCTGGCCCTGGCGTTGCTCGATATGGTGATTGCGTTGGCGCTGCGCGGCCTGCTGACGCCGCTTTCGCTAGGGCGCAGCGCCGCCGTGCTGGTCCTGGCCGCCGCAACCGGCCTGGTCGCCGCCCCCCCGGCGCACGCCCAGGGCGGCGACGACGCCTTCGCCCTCAGGGCGACCACCGATACCCGCCTGGCCTACGTGCGCACCGGTATCCCGGCGGTCGACGAGGTCAGCCACGCCGGCCTCACCGGACTGTCTCGGGTGCTCAACCGGCGCACCGCCGTCGAGGCGTCGGAGCCCATGGGCGTCCGCCTGGGCCGCGACGAGCTTGCCTTTTTCCCGCTGCTCTACTGGCCGGTGACCCGCGAGCAGCGCGCCCTCGACGGGGCGGCGGCCGCGGCCGTCAACGCTTTCCTCAAGAACGGCGGCACCATCCTCTTCGATCTGCGGCGGCCCGAGGCGGCAACGCAGGTGCTCGGCCGGGCCTCCTCGGCACTGCAGGCCCTGACCCGGGACATCCAGATCCCGGCGCTGATCCCGGTGTCGCCAGACCATGTCCTGACCAAGGCCTTTTACCTGATGCAGGACTTCCCGGGCCGCTTCGCCGGCGGCACGCTGTGGATCGAGTCCGCCGAGGGCCGGGTCAACGACGGCGTTTCCTCGGTGATCATCGGCGCCAACGACTGGGCCGGGGCCTGGGCAATCGATGAACAGGGCCGTCCGCTATTTCCGGCGGTGCCCGGCGGCGAGCGGCAGCGTGAGATGGCCTTCCGCTTCGGGGTCAACCTGGTCATGTACGCCCTGACCGGCAACTACAAGACCGACCAGGTGCACGTGCCCTATATCCTGGAGCGCCTGGGTCAATGAGCAGTGGCCTGTCGATCATCTGGGCGCCGGCTCTGCCTTGGCCGCTGATCGCGGCCCTGGCCGCGGCCGCCGCTGTGGTGGTGGCCTTGGCGCTGCTGCGCGGCGCCAAAGGCGCCTTGCTGCGCGCTGCCTTCCTGGCGGTGTTGTTGCTGGCCCTGGCCAATCCCAGCCTGGTCAACGAGGTGCGCCAGCCCCTGGAGGACATCGCGCTTGTCGTGGTCGACGAAAGCGCGAGCCAGTCGGTCGGCCGCCGGCCCGAGCAGACCGCTGAGGCGGTCGCGCACATCGAGCAGCGTCTGGAGGCGCTGGGCGAGACCCAGGTCCGGGTCGTGCGCAGCGGCCAGGGCGCGGCCGGTCAGCTGGAGGACGGCACCCGGGTCTTCGCGACCCTGGAGCGCGAGCTGGCCAACGTGCCTCGCGGCCAGGTCTCGGGCGTGATCGTGGTCAGCGACGGGCGGATCCACGACGCCCCGGACTCCCTGGCGGCGCTCGGCATCGACGCGCCCCTGCACCTGCTGCGTAGCGGCGAGGCCGAGGAGGGCGATCGGCGCCTGGTGCTCGACAGCGTGCCGAGCTACGGCATCGTCGGGCGCCAGTTGACCATGAGTTTGAAGGTCGAGGACCTTCCCGAAGAAGGCGGCGCGCCACGTCTTGCCCGTCTCACCCTGCGCCGCGACGGCGGCCCGGCGGAGGAGCTGATGGTCCCGGTGGGCGAGGAGCAAGAAGTCAGCTTCGAGCTCGACCGCCGCGGACCATCGGTCCTGGAGCTCGAGGTCGAGGCCGGCCCGCAGGAGCTCTCCCTGCTCAACAACCGGGCTGCCGTCGTCGTCAACGGGGTGCGCGAGCGCCTGCGGGTTCTGCTGGTCTCCGGCGAGCCCCACGCCGGCGAGCGCGCCTGGCGCAGCTTGCTCAAGTCCGATCCCTCCGTCGACCTGGTGCACTTCACCATCTTGCGGCCGCCGGAAAAGCAGGACGGCACGCCGATCCGTGAGCTCTCGCTGATCGCCTTTCCGACACGCGAGCTGTTCTCGGTCAAGCTGGACGAGTTCGACCTGATCGTCTTCGACCGCTATCGCCGGCGCGGCGTGCTGCCGCGGATCTACCTGGACAACATCGCCGAGTACGTCGAGAGCGGCGGCGCGTTGCTGGAGGCGGTCGGCCCGACCTTCTCGACCCCGCTGTCGCTGTTCCGGACGCCGCTGGGCCGGATCCTGCCCGGGGTTCCGACCGGCCAGAACATCGAGCAAGGCTTCACGCCCCAGGTCACCGACATCGGACTTCGCCACCCGGTGACCACGGACCTGCCCGGCGCCGGCGACTCGGCGGCCGGCGAGGACCCGAGCTGGGGCCGCTGGTTCCGCCAGATCGAGGTCACCCCGCAGCGCGGCGTGGTCGCCATGTCGGGCGTCGGCGGCCGGCCGCTGCTGATCCTCGACCGCTTCGGCGAGGGCCGGGTCGGCCAGCTGATGAGCGACCACATCTGGCTCTGGGCCCGAGGCTTCGAGGGCGGTGGGCCGCAGGCCGAGCTGATGCGCCGCACAGCGCACTGGCTGATGAAGGAGCCCGACCTCGAGGAAGAGGACCTGCGCGCCAGCATCACCGACGGCCGCCTTCAGATCGAGCGCCGCTCGCTCTCTCCCGAGGCGGTGTCGGTGGAGATCACCGCGCCCTCGGGCGAGGTCAGCGAGCTCCTGCTGCAGCCCCGCGACGACGGCCGGGCGACTGCGGGCGTGTCGGCAGACGAACTCGGTCTCTACCGCGTGACCGATGGCGAGCACACCGCCCTGGCCGCCTCCGGCGCGGTCAATCCGTTGGAGTTCGCCGACCTGCGCGCCACCGGCGAGGTCCTCGCCCCGCTGGCCGAGGAAAGCGGCGGTACGGTGGTGAACCTCGCCGAGGACGGCCTGCCGGAGTTGCGCAAGGTCAAGTCGGGCCGCGACCGCCACGGCCGCGGTTGGATCGGCCTGCAGGGCAGCAACAGCT
>JASJAL010000331.1 GCA_030067055.1 Kiloniellales bacterium
CACCAGATCGATCTCCACCCTTGCGTCCCGCGCCAGTCCCGTCACGCCGATGCAGGTGCGGGCCGGGCGGCGGGTCTCCTCGAAGTATTCGGCGTAGACCCGGTTCATCGCCTCGTAGTCCTCCTTGAAGTGGGTCAGAAAGACCCGGGCCATGACCACCTGCGCGAAGCCCAGGTCCAGGCTGGTCAGGACCTCGCGCAGCTTCTCCATGGCCTTGCGGGCCTGGGCGGTAAGATCTGCGGCTGCAACTCGCGCGCGCTTGCGCATTCTTGTACAACATAGGGAAGAACGTGGCGGGCGAGGCTTGGGTGTGAAATCGGACCCTCATCCCGTGCTGCGGGCGCCGGTTCCAGGCGGCGGCGGCATGATCCTTGGGAAATCTGCGGGACCGTCGCTCCTGGCCGTCCTGCTCTCCATCTCGATGACGGCTTGCGCGACCCTGGAGCTGCGCCCGTCTGAGGGCATGGCCCGCGTCGAGGCCTTCGAGGACGAGAGCCTCGACCTCTCCCGACCGCATCCGGGCGAAGATGTGAGCGACGCGGTCAGTTGGGTCCCTGTTCTGGACATCATCGGCGGGACGGGAGAGCTCATCTGGCGGAACGCGGATCCGCGCGACACGACCTACATCGAGACCGTCTACATTCTCGAGGTCGATGGGCGCCCGGTCACACCCTCGACCGAGGGCGTCGAGGTGGAGCCCGGCGAGCACAGCTTCCTGGTGCAGTATTGCCTCAGGGAAACCGATCTGACCAGCTGCTCGGCGAAAGTGGGTCTGACCTTCGTCGCCGAGGCCGACACCCACTACCGCCTGGTCCGGAGCATCGATTTCGAGGTTCTCGTCGTGGACAATCGCAACGATCGGCCAACGATCGCGCGGGCGGACACCACGGTGGCGATTGCCAAGGATGAGAAGTTCTGCCTCTCCAGATGGAGCGTCCGTGCCGCCAGAAAGTACCGGGACGATCCGCTTGAGAAGCGGCGCCAGTTGGTGGCCGTCAAGAAGGACTGCAAGAAGATCTGGCGCAACGCGGAGCCACCGACGGCGTCCGGTGTTCGCTGACGACACGGCACGCGTCCCCCGTCGTCCGATCTTCGAGCCCCCTCACCCCCGCCGCACCACCAGATCGATCTCCACCCGCGCATCCCGCGCCAGTCCGGTCACGCCGATGCAGGTGCGGGCCGGGCGGCGGGTCTCCTCGAAGTACTCGGCGTAGACCCGGTTCATCGCCTCGTAGTCCGCCTTGAAGTGGGTCAGGAAGACCCGGGCCATGGCCACGTGCTCGAAGCCGAGCTCCAGGCTGGCCAGGACCTCGCGCAGGTTCTCCATGGTCTTGCGGGTCTGGGCCTCGATGCCCTCGGGCAGGGGGGCCTCGGGGGCGGCGGCGTCGATCGGCAGCTGGCCGGTCACGAAGACCCAGCCGTCGGCCTCGGCGGCGTGGCTGTAGGGCGCCACCGGAAAGGGCGCCGTGCCGACCATGTGGAAATGCAGTTGAGACATCGCGGTTCCTCCCTATCCTGACAGCTGACGCAGCTTCGCCGCCGGGCGGCGCGCCGCGCAAGACTTCTTAAAGCCCTTCAGGCCAACATCCGGCGATGGCCCTCCCCACTGCCCAGCAGCCCGACGCCAACCACAACGATGGCTCCACCGAGTTGCAGCCGCGCCGCCGCCTGCTGGTGATCCTCAATCCGACCGCCGGGCGCCGCCACCGCGGCCGCTTCCGGGCGACCCTGGAGCGGCTGCGCGCGCTCGGCTGCGAGATCACTCTACGGGAGACTGTGGCCGCGGGCGAGGCCAGCGCGCTCGCCCGGGCCGCCGATCCGGCCGCCTTCGACGGGGTGGTCGCGGCCGGCGGCGACGGCACCGTCAACGAGGTCATCAACGGCCTGATCGGGATCCCGCTGCCGCTCGCCCTGCTGCCGCTCGGCACCGCCAACGTCCTGGCCGCCGAGATCGGCCTCGGCCTGGCGCCGGACACGGTCGCCCGGGCCATCGTCGAGGGGCCGCGGCGGCGCATCGCCTGCGGGCGGGCCGGCGATCGCCACTTCACCCAGATGGCCGGGGTCGGCTTCGACGCCCAGGTGGTCGAGCACGTCGACCTTGCCTTGAAGCGCCGGATCGGCAAGGGCGCCTACGTCTTCGAGGCGCTGCGCCAGGCGGTCCGCTTCGGCTTCCCGACCTACCGGGTGACCGCCGACGGCGAGAGCTTTTCTGCCGCCTCGGTGATCGTCGCCAAGGGCAAGCACTACGCCGGACGCTACCTGCTGGCGCCCGAGGCCTCGATCGAGGACCCGGTCTTCCAGGTCTGCCTCTTCGAGCACGGCGGCCCGCTGGCCGTCGCCCGCTACGGCCTGGCGCTTCAGACCGGCTCTTTGCCGCGACGCCGCGACCTGCGCAGGATCCCGGCCAGCCGGGTCACCATCGAGGGCCCCGCAGGCGACCCGGTCCAGGGCGACGGCGACACCATCGCCCGCCTGCCCGTCGAGATCGCCATCGTCCCCGACGCCATCGACCTGGTCTTCGCCGCGGGCTGAGCGCACCGGGCGCGCGCAGAATTACGCAAAATTCTGCATTTCTTATCGTATTCGTCCGTTTCTGGACAGAATCACAGCCGAACGCGTAGGTTCCCCCGCAGCGGGAGACAGACGCATGCAGGACTTCGCCGCCGCCTTCGGGCTGGCCTTCGACCTGATCCTCGGGGCCGATCCGGCGCTGACCGAGATCGTCGGGCTGTCGCTCCGGGTCAGCCTGACCGCGGTGGCCATCGCCTGCGCCCTCGGCCTGCCCCTGGGCGCGGCGCTCGCGGTCTATCGCTTCCCCGGCCGGGGCGCGCTGATCGTGGTGGTCGGCGCGCTCATGGGCCTGCCGCCGGTGGTGGTCGGGCTCTGCGTCTACCTGCTGCTCTCCAACGCCGGGCCGCTCGGGGTGCTCCAGCTGCTCTACACCCCGACCGCCATGATCGTCGCCCAGACCCTTCTCGTGGCGCCGATCGTCGCGGCGCTCACCCGCCAGCTCCTGGAGGAGCTCCACGCCGAGTACGACGAGCAGCTGCGCTCCTTCGCCATCGGCCGCCTGGCGACCCTGGCGACCCTGCTGTGGGACGGCCGCTACGGCCTCTTGACCGTGGCGCTGGCCGGCTTCGGGCGGGCCATCGCCGAGGTCGGCGCGGTGATCATCGTCGGCGGCAACATCAACCACGTGACCCGGGTCATGACCACCGCGATCGCGCTCGAGACCTCCAGGGGCGACCTCGCCCTGGCGCTCGCCCTCGGTCTGGTTCTGATCCTGCTGGCCCTGGCGGTCAACGCCGCGGTCCTCTCCCTGCGCGGCACCGCGGCGCGCGCCGCCTATGCCTGAGGGCGGGGCCCGGATCGTGGCGGAGACCCGGGCGGATGGGGACGGCCTGCTGCCCCTGGCGGTCGAGGGCCTGGTCTTCGAGGCCGGCGGCCGGCGCCTGATCGACGGCCTCGACCTGCACCTGACGGCCGGGCCGCTGACCGTGGTCCTGGGCCCGAACGGCGCCGGCAAGAGCCTGCTGCTGCGCCTGCTGCACGGCCTGATCGCGCCCGCCGCGGGCCGGATCTCCTGGGCCGGCCGGGCGCCGGACCGGGCGCTGCGCCTGCGCCAGGCCCTGGTCTTCCAGCGCCCGGTGCTGCTGCGCCGCTCGGTCGCCGCCAACCTGCGCTACGCCCTGGCGGCCCACGGCATCCGCGGCGCCGAACGCCAGGCCCGGGCCGAGCAGTGGCTCGCCCGCGCCGGCCTGGCCGAACTCGCCCGGCGCCCGGCGCGCCTGCTCTCCGGCGGCGAGCAGCAGCGCCTCGCCCTGGCCCGGGCCTTGGCCTGCGCGCCCGAGGTCCTGCTGCTCGACGAGCCGACCGCCAGCCTCGACCCGGCCTCGGCGCTGGCCATCGAGACCCTGATCCGCGCCGCCCGCGACGCCGGCACCAAGGTGGTCCTGGTCACCCACGACCTGGCCCAGGCCCGGCGCCTGGCGGAGCAGGTGGTCTTCCTCGACCGCGGCCGGGTCGAGGAGGTGGCCCCCGCCGAGGCCTTCTTCGACCGGCCGGGCTCGGAGCGGGCCCGCGCCTTCGTCGCCGGACGGCTGGTCCCGTGACACCATGAATTATAATTCCGGAGGCAAAAGGTGACCGGAAGGATATTGCAGCTCTGCGCCGCGGCGCTTCTGGCCGCCCTCGCGGTCTCCGGCGCGGCCGCGGCGGCGGAGCGTTTCATCCTCCTCCAGTCGACGACCTCGACCCAGAATTCCGGGCTCTTCGACGCCATCCTGCCGGGCTTCACCGCGGCGACCGGGATCGAGGTCCGGGTGGTCGCGGTCGGCACCGGCCAGGCCCTGAAGAACGCCCGCAACGGCGACGGCGACGTCCTGCTGGTCCACGCCAGGGAGGCCGAAGAGGCATTTGTTTCAGAGGGTTACGGGGTCGCGCGCTTCGACGTCATGTACAACGACTTCGTCATCGTCGGCCCGCCCGCCGACCCGGCCGGGATCGCCGGCCTGAGCGACGCCACCGCCGCCCTCGAGGCCATCGCCGCGGCCGAGGCGCCCTTCGCCTCTCGGGGCGACGACAGCGGCACCCACGTGAAGGAGCTGGCGCTCTGGCGGGCGGCCGGGCTGGATCCGGCGGCGGCGAGCGGCACCTGGTACCGCGAGACCGGCTCGGGCATGGGCGCCACCCTGAATGTCGCGCTCGGCATGGGGGCCTACGCCCTGACCGACCGCGGCACCTGGATCGCGTTCAAAAACAAGGGGAATTTCGGGATCCTGGTGTCGGGCGACGCGCGGCTCTTCAACCCCTACGGCGTGATCCTGGTCAACCCGGCCCGCCATCCCCGGGTCAAGGCGGAAGACGGCCAGGCCTTCATCGACTGGCTGACCGGCCCCGAGGGCCAGGCCGCCATCGCCGCCTACACCCTGAACGGTCAGCAGCTCTTCTTTCCCAACGCCAAGAAAAACGGCGGCAGCTGAGGAGCGGCGGGCTCGATCTGGAAGGGCGCCCGCGGGCGCTTCATCTTCGGGCCAAGGCGTAGGATGATGGGGGTCTCTCACTGCGGAAGGACGACCATGACGCACCTCAGGAATTTCCCGGCCGCGCTTGTGCTGCTTTTCGCGCTGATCGGCTGTGCACGGCCCAGCGCCGGCGAGGCCGCGGACTGCGTACCGACTGAGGCCGATTCCCTGGGGCCCTTCTACGTCTCGGGCACGCCGCTGCTCAACGACCTGAACCGGCACGGCAAGCCGGGCGAGGCCCTGCTGCTGACTGGGAGCATCCGCTCGGCGGCGGGTGAGCGGCCAGCGATCGCCGCGGCGCAGGTCGAGATCTGGCAGACCGACGGCGAGGGCGACTATCACCCGCAAGCCGATGGCGACGTCGCGGACTATGACGACGCCGAGATCGACCTGCGCGGCACCGTGATCACCGGCGCGGACGGGAACTACAGCGTGCGAACCCTGGTGCCGGGCGGCTATTTCCCGCGCCCCCGCCACTTCCACTACCGGATCTCCGCGCCGGGCCACGCGACCCTGGTGACCCAGCTCTACATCACCGGCGACGGCCTGCTGGGCCAGGCGGGCGGCGACTGCCGCCATGCGTCCCTCGCGCAGACAAGTGAGGGATTGGTCTACCAGGCGCCGGACATCTACCTGGTGGCGGAGTGAAGGACGGCGGAGAGCGGACCTTCCGGAGCATCCGGGACGAGGGTTGGGCTCACGGCCCGTTGTAGCGGACCTGGCCGTGGTCGCTGAGGTCGTAGCCGCCGAGTTCGGCGGCGCGCTTGGCGAAGGCCTCGCTGCGGCAGAAGGCGAGGAGTTTCTGGAGCGGCGGCTCGAAGATGTCGCGGCGCCAGAGCAGGAGGTCGTAGCGCTCGCGGAACAGCGGCAGGAAATCGAGGCGGTGCTGGCGGGCCACGGTCTCGACCGCGAAGCCGGCGTCGGCCTTGCCCTCGGCGACCGCGAGCGCGACGTCGGCCTCGTTG
>JASJAL010000332.1 GCA_030067055.1 Kiloniellales bacterium
GATGGTCAGCGCGTCCAGCAGCGCCTGGGTCGGATGCTCGTGGCTGCCGTCGCCGGCGTTGATCACCGCGCAGTTGACCTTCTCGGACAGCAGCTTGACCCCGCCGGAATCGGGGTGGCGGACGATCAGCACGTCGGGGTGCATGGCGTTCAGGGTCATGGCGGTGTCGATCAGGGTCTCGCCCTTCTTGATCGACGACCAGGCGACCGACATGTTGATGACGTCGGCGCCCAGGCGCTTGGCCGCCAGCTCGAAGGAGGTCCGGGTCCGGGTCGAGCTCTCGAAGAAGAGGTTGATCACCGTCCGGCCGCGCAGCAGGTCCTGCTTCTTCTCGGCGGCGCGGTTGACCTCGACGTAGCCCTCGGCCAGGTCGAGCAAGAAGAGGATCTCTTGGGAGGAAAGCCCAGCGATGCCCAGCAAATCACGATGCGGGAAACGGCTGCCGAAGGTGTCGGAATCGGGTGTGCTCATTAAAGGCGTCTTATGGCACTGCGCTGCCGCGCGCGCAAGACGGTGAGGTGGGTGATTTGGTTCTTCTCATCTGTCATGCCCGGACTTGATCCGGGCATCCATGGTGCCGCTTGTTCGATGGATTCCCGGGTCAAGCCCGGGGATGACAGCGAGAAGGATAGGGGCGCTCCGACCTGCCTCACCCGTTGACGAAGCGGTCCGGGCGGAAGGGCGCCAGCAGCTCCACCTCGGCGCCGTCGAGGAGTTCCATGGCGGCGAAGCGGCCGACCGCGGGCGCCAGTGTGATACCGCTGTGCATGACCGCGAGGTAGAGGCCATCGACGCCGGGCAGCGGACCGATCGCCGGGTGGCCGTCCTCGGGGATCGGGCGCAGGCCCAGGGTGACGCGTTCCATCTCCAGCCCTTCGGTGCCCGACAGGGCCGCCTTGATGCGATCGATCAGACGCTGGCCCTCGGCCTCCGGGTCGTTGGGCAGGGGCCCGCCTCCGAAAGTCATCCCGGCGACGAAGCGGCCGTCCGGGTCCTGCTTCATGTGCAGGCCAGGGGATTCGATCACCCGGCCGAGCAGCGGGGGCATCGGCCGGCTGTGAACCAGCAGGCCGGGCGAGGACTGCAGCGGCAGCTCAAAGCCCAGGCGGGCCGCCAGGACCGCGCTGGCCACGCCGGCGGCGAGCACGACGCGATCGGCCTCCAGGCTGCCGGCCGTCGTTTCGAGGCCGGTGATGCGCCCTCGATTGACAGTGAAATCAGAGAGTTCTTGGCCGATCCTGACGTCGACGCCAAGGTCGGCAGCCGCGGCCAGCAGGGCCTCGGTCGCGGCCACCGGCGCCAGGGCGCCTTCGCAGGCGGAGAAGACCGCGCGCTCGGGCGGTGACGTCAGCCTGGGCTCCAAGGCCAGGATCTCGTCGCGGCCGACGATCCGCTGATCGTAGCCCCAGGCCGCGTGCTGCCGGACCAGGGGCTCGATCTCGCTGTCTTCCAGATCCCAGTTGAGGCCGCCACCCCAGGTCACGACCAGGTGGCCGGCCAGCTCCGCCTCCAGTCGGCGGTACTCCTGGAGCCCGACCATGCGCAGGTCGTAGTAGGGCTTGGGATTGCGGAAGGAGGCGTTGATCCAGGCGAAGGAGGCCCCGGTGGCCTCGCCGGCGGGCGGGCCGCGGTCGAGCAGGGTCACGCGGGCGCCACGGCGGGCGAGGTGGTAGGCGATCGAGGCACCGAGGATCCCGGCGCCGACGACGATGACGTGCTGTTCGCTGCGGCTCATGGTCCCAGCTATCGCACCCGCCGCCGGCCCGGCGCAAGGTCGATCGCGGGAGCGGGTCAGTCTAGGCGCTGGCGCAGGCGGGCGATGTGAGCGGGTCCGACCTCGCAGCAGCCGCCGACCACCTTGGCACCGGCCATGACCCAGTCCGAGGCGTACTCCGCGTAGGTGAAGGGATCGAGATCGCGCCGCAGGCCGAGCGCGGCGACGCCGTCCTCGACGATGTCCCAGTTCTTTGGCACCTCGGCGAAGGCGTTGGCGAAACCGCCGGCGACGCCGCCGCGCGCGGTCGCGATTTCGGCCAGGTCAGGCATGGCGACGGTGATGCTCTCGGGCGCACAGCAGTTCGCGAAGAAGCCGCTCACCGGCAGGTCCTGCAGGGCCCTCGCGGCTTCGGCGACGGTCTCGCCGCTGCGCAGCCGCGGGCTGCCGCCGTCCTGAAGGGTCCAGGCCACCCAGACCGGCTTGCCGGTCGCGGCCGCGCCGCTGGCCGCCGCCCGGGCCTCGGCGGCGCTGGACATGGTCTCGCAGAGGAAGACGTCGACGAAGGGCGCCAGGACCTCGGCCTGCTCGCGGTAGAGCGGCTCGATCTGCTCGAAGGGCGCGATTCGGTCCGGGCGGTAGCTGCCGTGCAGCGGCGGCAGGGAGCCGGCGATCAGGACCTCGGCGCCGGACTCATCCCGGGCCCAGCAGGCGAGCTCGCCGGCCGAGCGATTCAGCTCGTGGAAGCGCTCGGCCATGCCGTTCTCCTCTAGGCGGGTCCGGCACGTCGCATAGCTGTTGGTGGTGATGATCCGAGCGCCGGCCGCGATGTAGTCCAGGTGCACGGCCAGAACCTTGGCCTGCGCCGATACCAGGGCATAGGCCGACCACAGCGGATGGCTCTTGAGCCCGCGGTGGCGCAGCTCCTGGCCCAAGCCGCCGTCCAGCACCACCACGCCCTCGGGCAGGGCAAGCTCGGGAGTCCCGTCCATCGCGCCTCTCTATATCTCTTGGCATAAGCTGCCCGACAATAACGGCGGGGATGAGGCAAGACCAGAATCCTTTCCGAATCAAGGGACGACATCAGAAGAGGCGGCGTCGCTTGACATCGCTTCGATGACGGAGGATCTGGAGCGGGGTCCGAGTCCGAGGGCCTGCGGAGGGGAGGGGGCCTTGGTCCAGGGTCCGGAAACCGGTAGCGGCAATGCCAGGGGCGGCAAACTCGCCTTCGTGGTCACCCTTGGTGCGCTGGCCGCGGTCTCGGCCACGACGGTCGACGTCTGCATCCCGGCCCAGCCCGAGATCGCCCGGGCCTATGGTGCCGCGCCGGCGGCAGGTGCGGCCCTGGTCAGCGCCTATCTGCTCGGCTACGGGCCGGGCCAGCTGATCTGGGGACCGCTGGCCGACCGTTTCGGCCGCCGGCCGCCGCTCTTCCTTTCGCTCGCCGGCTTCATCCTGGCCAGCGTGGTCTGTGCCCTGGCGGGCAGCTTCGAGGTGCTGCTGCTGGCCCGTGGTGCCCAGGGACTCCTCGGCGCCGCCTCGCCGGTGATCGCCCGGGCCATCGCCCGCGACCAGGGCGGCGGTGCGGCCAGCGCCTCGCTGATCTCGGCCATGACCATCGTCCTGGGCGGCGCGCCCCTGCTGGCGCCGGCGATCGGCTCCGGGCTGCTGGTGCTCTTCGAATGGCCGGCGATCTTCTGGTTCCTGGCGCTCTTCGGACTCCTGACCGCGCTCTCGGCCTACGTGGTGCTGGCCGAGAGCCTGCCGCCGGCCAATCGCAGGTCCCTGTCGCCGGCCGGGCGCCTGCGCGACGCCCGCCGGCTCTTCGCGGCGCGCGACTTCCGGGTGGGGATCGGGGTCTCGGCATCGATCTTCGCCGGCTACGCGGCGCTGCTGTCGATCGGCGCGGCGGTCGCGCTCGAACGCTACGCTGTACCCGCCGAGGCCTTCGGGCCGCTCTTCACCCTGGCCGCCGTCGCCTTCGTCGTTGGCTCGGTTGCCGCGCGTCAGTGGGTTCGCCGCTTCGGGATTCACGCGGTGCTGACCCTGGGCGCCGGCATCGCCGGCCTTGCCGGCCTCGGCCTCGCGCTGGCCGCCGGCGCGGCCTTGGCACTGCCGGTGTTCTGGGGCCTGGTCGGGCTCTACGTCCTGGCCTTCGGCCTCTTGCTGCCCGCCTCAACGGCGCTGGCGCTGGAGCCGGCCGGCGAGATGGCCGGCTTCGGCTCCTCCCTGATCGGCGCCCTCCAGGTTCTGGCCGGCGCCCTCGGCGCCCAGCTCGCCGCCGCCGGGATCTGGCCGAGCAGCTACGCCGCGCTCTGCTGGGTCATGGCCGCCGCCGCCGGCCTTTGCCTCGGCGTGCGTATCGTCTCTGTGGTCGCAAAGCGCGCCTGAGCCGAGGGCTGCCGTCGCAAGCCCATCTGCGGGTCGAATGGCCGCGGTGTGATCACAGAGCGGTTTCAGAGAGTTGCGCTGGAACTCAAATGTCGCGAGGCAAGAAGAGTATCGCTTGACGAATCGCCTCGACTTCAGTAATTTCAGTTCATACAGAAATAACGGGAACGACTTATGAAGCTGACGCCGGTCATGGAGAAGTACGTCCTCCACTGGGGGGAGATGGGGGCCCGCTGGGGCACCAACCGCTCGATCGCCCAGATACACGCGCTGCTCTACCTGGCGCCCCAGCCCCTGCCGGCGGAGGAGATCGCCGAGACCCTGTCGATCGCGCGGTCCAATGTCAGTACCAGCCTGCGCGAGCTGCAGTCCTGGGGCCTCGTGCGGGCGACCCACAACCTCGGCGACCGGCGCGACCACTTCGAGGCCCAGCAGGATCTCTGGCAGATGCTCACGGTCATCGTCGAGCAGCGCAAGCGCCGCGAAATCGATCCGACCCTGACCATGCTGCGTCAGTGCGTCCTCGAGTCCGACGCGGATTCCGAGACGCCGGCCGTGGTCAAGGAGCGGATCGCCAACATGCTGGGTTTTCTCGAGCGCCTGACCGGCTGGTACGAGCAGGTCTCGGGCCTGCCCAAGGCGACTCTGCTCGCCCTCATGAAGATGGGCGGCCGGATCGCCAAGTTCGTCGGCAAATCGCCCGCGAGCTGACGCAGTCGCGGCAAGAAGGGGCCAAAAAATTTTGCCAAGATGTTTCAGTCTGAACAGAAACAACAGAATTAAGGAGCAAGCAATGGCACGACGCTTCTGGGACTCGGACTTCGCCGGGCTCTGGTTCGGCCTCCGCAATCCCCGCGACCTCAGGGTCCGCAAGCCGCTGCCGCCGCGCCCCCAGGGAGCGGCGGATCTCGAAGCCAAGCCTTCTGGCATCGTCGAACGGAACCGCCGGGCCCGGCGCGAGAAGTGGGCGCTGCGCACAACGCGCTAGCGCGCCCGGGGGGACGTCATGACCATCGGAACCGCGACTTTGGCGAGAGTGTCGGAGGCTGGGCCGCCGTCTTCGCGCGCCCTCCTGGCGCCGGAGGCGGCGATCGCCGAGGCGCTGGGGCCCGCCGCCTGGGGCCGGCTCAGCCCGGCGATCCGGGCGCGCTTCGACGCACGGGCCCTCGCTCTCGGCCCGGTTCATCATCGGGGGGTGATGGGCGCGGTGCGCTGCTCCCGGCTGGGCTGGCTCTTCGCCCAGGCGAGCCGGCTGTTCGGCACACCGCTGGCGCCTGGCGGCGGCCGGGACGTGCCGGTCGAGGTCCGGGTATTCCGGGACCGGCGCCGCAACGGCGTCACCTGGGAGCGCCGCTACCGCTTTCCCGGCCGCCCGCCGGTCACCGTCGCCTCGACCAAGTGCCGCGACGCCGAGGGCGGCTTCCTCGAGGTGACGGCGGGCGGGCTCGGCATGTGGCTCGACCTCTTCGAGGCTGATGGCCGGCTCCGCTTCCGCAGCCGTGGCTACTTCATCGAAGGGCTCGGCCGGCGCTGGACCCTGCCGGATTGGATTACGCCCGGTGAGACCTTGGTGGAGCACGGCGACGAGCCGGAAGGCCGCTTCCGCTTCACCATGACCATCCGCCACCGCCTGTTCGGCGAGACCTTCTTCCAGGACGGGGTGTTTCAGACGCTCGAGAAAGAGGAGACCTGAGATGGAAGCGCTGCTGTGGCTCGTGCTCTTTCAGGCGCCGCTCGGCGCCTTCGACATCGTCTACCACCACGAGGTCACCGAGCGCCTGACCTGGAAAGCAAGCGCCGCGCGCGAGCTGCGCCTCCACGCCTGGCGCAACGGCTTCTATGTCCTGATCTTCCTCTCCTTCGGTTGGCTCGCCTGGGAAGG
>JASJAL010000033.1 GCA_030067055.1 Kiloniellales bacterium
GCGGCACGACATCAAAAGCGTCGGCCGCCACGGCAACGATCGCGGCCGGGACCTTGGGAGAGCCCTCGACCAAACGCTGGGCCAGGAGGCGCTGATCCCTGACGTCGATCCCGGCACCCAGGTCGAGGACGATGACCCGGCCCGAGAGGTTGCCATAGAGCTTGGGCTGGCCGACCTCGATGCCCGGGCCCGCCAGGGCGATCACCAGGATCATGGCGATCGCCAGGCAGATGCCGAATTGGCTGGCGCGTCTCTCCGGATTGCGTCGCGCCAAGAAGCGGCGCAGAGCCGGCTCCACGATCCGGTCCCAATGCCCGGGCATGCCGGAAAGGGACCAGGTGCCGCCCCGCCGGACCAGCAGCGACGACAGGATCAGGGGAACAAGCAGCAGCAGGGCGGCAGGTACATCGAAAGTCATGCTTCGCGAAGCTCCCGCCAGCCGATCAGCGACAGAAGGCCGAGCGCCAGGATCAGCGGCATCCAGGTCCAGTCTTCGAGCAAGCGCGGCCTGTCGGCGTCGGCCGAGACCGGCGCGATCCGGCTGATCTCCTTGTAGATCTCGCCGAGCCTCTCCGGTGTCCTGGCATCGAAGTAGTGGCCGCCGGTTTGCGCCGCGATGTCTTGCATGAAGCGGGCGTTCGCGCCGTCGATCTCGCGCGCGAAGCCGATCGTGTGGACGGTGATCCCGGTCTCGTCAGCCAGCGCCGCCGCGTCCAGCGCCGAGAGGTCGCCGCTGTTGGCTTCGCCGTCGGACAGGATCACCAGCAGGCGTTCCGCCGGCGGCTCCTTCTTCAGCACCTGGACCGACAGACCGACGGCGCGGCCCAGATCGGTCTTGCGTCCAGGCAAGCCAATCGCGAGCTCGTCGAGCATCTGCGCCACGGCGCGCGTGTCGAAGGTCAGCGGCGCGATCAGATAGGCATCGCTGGCAAAGCCGATCAGGCCAATCCGATCGCCCCTGCGCTCGGCGACGAAAGCGCCGACGAGATCGCGCACGGCCGAGATCCGCTCGATGGCGCCGTCCGGCCCGGACATGTCCTTCTCGGCCATGCTGGCGGAGAGATCGACGGCCACGATGAGGTCCCGGCCGGTCGGGGTCAGAAGCGCCGCGCCCGTCGAATACGGCCCGGCCAGGGCGGTCACCAGCAAAAGCCAACCCAGGGTGCGCAATGCAAGGCCGGTCGGCGACCTTGCCCGGTCGCTCGAACGGTCGCCGGACAGGGCGCGCATCCAATGCCAGACGCTGAGCGGCACCCGGACGGCACCGCGCTCTGGCAGGTGAGCCAGAGCAAACCACGCCAGGACCGGCAGAGGTAGGAGAAGGAAGGCCCAGGGGCGCGCGAAGTCGATCATGTCCGCAAGCTGTCGCGCAGATAGCGGCGCGTCAGCGCGATCTCGGCCGATCCGATTCGGGCCATCGGCAGGTAGACGCAGTCGGGCGGCCGCGCCCGCGACAGTCGCGCCGTCTGCCGGACAAGCTCGAGCAGTTGCGGCCACTGCTCCACCGGGGCCGCGGTGTCGTCGATCCGCCGCAGCTGCGCCCGCGCCTGATGTCGCCAAAGCCGGCGGCGGCGCAAAGAGACAGCTCCCAGCAGGAGCAGCAGGGCGGCGAGGATCAGGAAGGGTTCGATCGCCAGCTCGAAGCCGCTGCCGCCGCCGGAAACGACGGGCAGGTGAATATCCCTCAGGTCTCGCAGCAGCTCGTCCGGCGTCATGGCCAAGGCTCCGTCTGCCGGGGCAGAAGGTCGAGCGCGTCTACAACCTCCCAGCCGAGGTCGCGCAGTCCGTCATCCCGGGCGCGGCGCAAATCCTCCGAGGTCCGAGGCGCTTCTGGGCTTCCGGGCCCGATTGTCGCGGTGCTCCTGATCCGGCCCGAGGAGTCCCGCATCGGGTAGCGTCCCGCGGGAAGTGCGGCGCGGAACAGCGGATCCTCGACCACGAAGGCGCGCAGCTTCTTGTGGCCAGCCAGCCGATCGGAGAGCCGCGTGAACTCCTCGCTCAGATCGCCGAAGTCGCTGACCAGGCAAATCTCGTCTGCCTTGCCGAGCCACGCCGAGGCCGCCTGGAGCAGTTCGAAGGGATTCGGCTCTGCCGTGCCATCCCGACCGGCGATATAGCCAAGACGCAGGAGCTCCAGGAGCCTGAGCACGTGGCGCTTGCCGCGGCGCGGCCCCAAAGCTCCTTCGGTGGCGTCCACGGCAAGGCCGACCGGTTCCTGCCAAGCCAGGGCTTGCCAGCAAAGGCGGGCCGCGACCAGGGCAGCCGTCTTGGCCATCAGGCGCCCGTGGGAACCGAAGTAGACCGCCGGATGGAGATCCACGACAACCATCCGCGCGCGATGAGATTCGGCCGCGAATCGCCGCATCTGGGTCTCGCCGTGGCGCGCGGTCGCGCGCCAGTCGATCCAGCGGACGTCATCGCCGATCTGATAGGGGCTGATCCCGTCGAAGTCCAAACTCTGGGCCCGGCCGCGCCCGGCGCGCTCGCCGCCGGGCCCGCGGCGCCCAGAGCCCCGGGGTCCCCGGAAATGCCGCGGCTGCATGGCGACCAGCTCCGCGAGCTCCAGCCCGACGGCAGCCTCCTCCGACAACGCGTCGAGCTTCCGCTCAAACCACATCGACCTGGTCCAACAGGGCTTTGATGATCGCCTCGGGCTGCACGCCGTCGGCCTCGGCCCGGTAGGTGAGACCAATCCGGTGTCTCAGCACGTCGAGGGCGAGCGCCGCGATATCCTCCGGCAGCACGTGATCGCGCCCTGCCATCCAGGCCCGAGCCTGCGCCGTCCGCGCCAAGGTGATGGAGCCGCGCGGCGAGATCGGATGCGAAAGGTGCTCGCCAACGCCCGGTAGTGGCCGCGGGTCGTCGCGAGTGCCGGACACGAGACGGACGATGTAATCCTGGATGAAGTCCGAAACGTGGACGGCGACGACCTCTTGCCGGGCGCTCCGCAGATCCGCCTTGGCGATCGGCGGCGCGTCCGGGTCCGGCCCCTCTGGAGCGAAGGACTCGACGGTCTCGTTCATCACCAGCTCGAGAATTCCTCGTTCGACGCCAGCCGACGGATAGTCGATCCCGATGTACATGAGAAAGCGATCGAGCTGGGCCTGGGGAAGGTCCCAGGTGCCCTCGTGTTCGATCGGATTCTGCGTCGCGATCACGAAGAATGGATCTTCGAGCGGATAGCTGGTGACGGCGCTCGTCACCTGGCGTTCTTCCATCGCCTCGAGCAGCGCCGACTGGACCTTGGCCGGCGCCCGGTTGATCTCGTCGGCCAGAATGAAGTTGCCGAAGATCGGTCCCTTTTGAAACTCGAAGCGGTGCTCCTGCGGCAGATAGATCGGCGCACCGGTCAGATCGCTGGGCAGGAGATCCGGCGTGAATTGGATCCGCTTGAATTCGCCTTCGACGAACTGCGCCAGGATTCGCGCAATTCGCGTCTTCGCCAGCCCGGGGGCACCCTCCAACAGGACGTGACCGTCCGCGAGAAGCGCGATCAGCAGGTGCTCGATGGCGCGATCCTGACCGATGACCGATCGCTGCAAGCGATCTTTCAGCGAAACGAATTGCGCCCGGAGACCGCTCCCGTCGGTCTCGGCTCGCTCTGTCAGCTCCCGGCGCATCAGGAACCCGGGCACCGTGGCTTGGTTGCGCTGTCCACCGTCGGACCAGCTGCGCGGATGGTCAGACAAGCGTCGAGGGCGAGAGTTCCGGTTTCCTGGGATTGCATTGATCTGGCGCTCCTCCACCGACGGCGAGGGCGCCCAGCCCGAGACCGAGCCCACCTTGACCGTCACTGGCCCCGTCACTAAACAGGGTCCAAAATATATCACCGTTCGATCAGCCCCGCGAAGCGACCATGCCCCAGGGAGAGCGTCGAGTCGAGAATGGTAAGGATTCAGGACCTAAAACCTCAGTGCGAAAGCCTGACCGACCAGGCCTACAATCAGCTCGAAGAGATGATCGTCACCCTTCAGCTGGAGCCCGGCGCGGTCTTGTCGGAGGGCACGCTCAGCACGCAACTCGGACTCGGCCGCACGCCGATCCGTGAGGCCCTGCAGCGTCTGGCCCGAGAGGGCCTGGTGGTGATCCTGCCGCGCAAAGGCATCCTGGTCTCAGAGATCAATCCGCACCGTCAGCTGCTGGTGCTTGAGGTCCGCCGCGAGCTGGAGCGATTGCTCGCCCGGACCGCCGCGATCCGCGGCACCGAGGAGGAACGGAATCGCTTCCTGGAGATCGCCGAGGGCATGGAGCAGGCGGCGCGGGAGGCCGACGACATCAGCTTCCTGCGCCTGGACTACGAGCTCAACACGCTGGTCTCGCAGGCCGCGCACAACGAGTACACCAGCCGTTCCATGGGCCTGCTGCACGGCATGTCGCGCCGCTTCTGGTACATGCATTACAAGGAGTCCGCCGACCTGCCGCTCTGCGCCCGGCTGCACGCGGTACTGGCCCGCCGGATCGCCGAAGGCGACCCGGACGGAGCAGCGGAGGCCTCGGACAAGCTGGTCGACTACGCCGAAACCTTCACACGCGCCACCCTCGACACCGGCAGCCTGGGCCGTAGCCAGGGAAGCCCTCCCCGGGCGGCGTCCTAGCATCGAGGGCCGGAGCATCGCCATGACGGCAGAGACCGATGGGCGCGCCGCGCCCGCCTTCGTCGAAGCACCTCTCAAGTACCTCGCCGATGCCGAGGGCGTCCCCGTCTACATTCCCTCGGTCGGAGGCGGCGACGCCACGCTTCACGAGGGACGCTACGTCATGCAGCCGGTCCAGATCCACAACGCCCGCGCCCGCAGCGAAGGCTTTAGCCTGGACCGAGAAGGCTTCGTCCTCGTCACGCAATCCAGTGCAGTCGGCGACTTCTACGACGACGAGGAGATCGCCGCGGTCTACGACTCGGAGGTTCTAGCCCTGGTCCGCCGCGTGACCGGGGCCGAGCGGGTCGAGATCTTCGACCACACCCGGCGCGCCGCCTCACTGAAGGTGCAGGCGGCCCGGCTGATCCGCGAGCCCGCCTCGATCATTCACAACGACTACACCGCCCGCTCCGGACCTCAGCGGCTGCGCGACCACTTCGCCGGCAATCCGGAGGAGGCCGAGGCCCTGCTGCGACGGCGCTTCGCCATCGTCAACGTATGGCGATCGATCCGTGGTCCGGTGGCCAAGGCCCCGCTGGCACTCTGCGACGCCTCCAGCGTGGCGCCCGAAGACCTGGTCTCGGTCGAGCGCCGCGCCAAGGACCGGATCGGCGAGATCCAGCAGGCCCTGCACAGCCCGGACCACCGCTGGTACTACTTCCCCGACATGCAGCCGGACGAGGCACTGCTCATCAAGACCTACGACTCGGAAACCGACGGTCGGGCGCGCTTCACCATTCACACTGCCTTTGACGATCCCAAGGCCGCCCGGGACGCACCCGAGCGCGAGAGCATCGAGACCCGCTGCTTCGCCTTTCTTTGACCCGGGATGGCCGCCGGTCTTACTGACTTTGCAAGTAGACGCCGTAGAGATGCGCGGCGGAAATCGCGATGCCGGCAATGACGAGAAGAATGAGCAGCACGATGCCGCCCGCCTTGACCAGGCTTGAGGCCCTGACGCCGGGCCGGCACAGCGGCACCAGATTGAAGGCCAGGCCGCCCAGGACGACCAGCGCCGCCCCGATGCCGAACAGGGTCAGCGAGAAGGGCTGAAAGATCATCACCAGGGCCGCGATGCAGAGCCCGATGATGCCGAACTCGACCCGGCGGGCTTGCCGCGCCGTCAGACCGGGTTTCTCGTCGAGCCCGCTCATTGCGGCACCCGCCGGCCGGACGCGTCGAAGAGATGGAGCTTCGAGGCAGAGCAGCGCACGTGGACTCTTTCGCCAAGCCTGGGGGCCTGGCTGCGGTCCAGGACCACCCGGACATCCTGCCCTTCGGTCGAGAGATGCAGCAGGGTCTCGGCGCCCATCGGTTCGATCAGCTCGACGTCGGCCGAAAGCGAGTCGGCCGCCGGCTCGGACAGCAGGCCGAGGCCGCGTGGACGCAGGCCCAGGGTGTACTTGGTTCCCGCCGCCTGGTGCTCCCCGGCGAGCGGCAGATCCAGGGTCAGGTCCTGGCCGGCGATGTGGCAGCGGGTGGCACCGTTCTGCGCCGTCACCGTGGCGGGCAGAAGGTTCATCTGCGGCGTGCCGATGAACCCGGCAACGAAGACGTTGCTCGGCTCCGCAAAGACCCGGTGCGGGGTGTCGAACTGCTCGATCACGCCGTCACGCATGACGGCGATGCGATCCGCCATGGTCAGCGCCTCCAGCTGATCGTGCGTCACGATGACCGTTGCCTTGCTGAGCCCCGTCAGCACTTCCTTGATTTCGCCGCGCATGGTCTCGCGCAACTGGACGTCCAGGCGGCTCAAGGGTTCGTCGAAGAGGAAGCATTGCGGGTCGCGCACGATCGCCCGGCCGACGGCAACGCGCTGCTTCTCACCTTCCGAGAGCCGGCCGGGGATGCGCTGGGCCACGCTGTCCAGGTGCAGCAAGCGCAGCGTGTCGTCGACCCGGGACTGGATCTCTTCGGTGGAGAGCTTCTCGGCGTGCAGGGGATAGGCCAGGTTCTCGGCCACGGTCAGGGTCGGATAGAGCGCGTAGAACTGGAAGACCATCGCGACGTCGCGGTCGCGCGGCGAGAGGTCGTTCACACGGCGGCCGGCGATCAGCACTTCGCCGGAGGTCACGGACTCCAGGCCGGCGATCATGCGCAAGGTCGTGGTCTTGCCGCAGCCGGAGGGGCCCAGCAGGCAGACCACCTCGCCCGCCCCAACCTGCAGGTCGATCTCCCGAACCGCGGTCAGCTGGTCGAAGCGCTTGGTCAGGCCCTTGAGCTCGATGGTCGACATGGTGATGCTCAGCGCTTGATAGTGCCAAAGGTCACGCCGCGCAGCAGCTGGTTCTGCAGCACGAAGGTGACCACGATGACGGGGATCAGAAAAAGGGTCTCGATGGCGGCCAGCAGGCCCCAGCGCACCCCGATGTCGCCGCCGATGGTCTGGGCCATGGCGACCGGGATGGTCCGGGTGTCGACCCCGGTCAGCAGCAGCGCGAAAAGGAACTCGTTCCAGGTCAGGATCAGGCCGAAGACCGCGGTCGCCGCCAGGCCCGCCTTGACCTGGGGCAGGCAGACCTTGAAGAAGACACCGGTCTCCGAGGAGCCGTCCAGGCGTGCCGCGTCTTCAACCTCCGTCGCAAGTTCGTCGAAGAAGCTCTTCATCATCCATACCGCGAAGGGCAGGTTGAAAGCGGTGTAGAGCAGGATCACCCCGGCGTAGCTGCCGGACAGCCCGGTGATCCGGAACATCAGGAAGATCGGGATGATGACCACGATCGGCGGCAGCATGCGCGTGGTCAGGATGATGAAGAGGTAGGTGTCGTTGCCCCTGAGCGGATAGCGCGAGAAGCCGTAGGCGGCCAGGGTGCCGACGATCAGCGCCAGCACCACGCTGGAGCCGGCAATGAAGATCGAGTTGAAGAAGAAGAGGTCGAAGCCGGTGTCGATCGCCTCCGCGCCCTTGATGTAGGCGCGACTGAAGACGCCGATGAAGTTCTCCAGGGTCGGAGTGAAGATGAACTTGGGCGGGATCGACAGCGCGTCCGTATGGGTCTTGAAGGCGGTCAGGATGATCCACAGCACCGGGAAAAAGTAGATCAGGGCGATCACGGCGGTGAACGCGGTCCAACCCCAGCCTGCCCTGCCGATCTCCCGCCGTTTAAAGCCGAACGCCATGGATTAGGCCTCCACTTCCCGTTGCTTGACGAAATAGAGGTAGAGGTTGGTCAGCACGATCACGATGAAGAGCAGGACGTAGGCCAGCGCCGAGGACTGGCTGGTCTTGAAGTACTGAAAGGCCATGCGGTAGACGAAGACCGCGATGGTCTCGGTCGATGTACCCGGCCCGCCCTCGGTGATCAGAAAGACGATGTCGAAAAGCTTGAAAGCTTCGATCGTCCGGAACAGCAGGGCCAGAAGCAGCAGACCGCGGATGTAGGGAAAGGTGATGGTCCAGAAGCGCCGCCACCAGGAGGCCCGGTCGATCTCGGCGGCCTCGTAGAGGTACTTGGGCACGCTGACCAATCCGGCCAGGACCAGCAGCATGACGAAGGGCGACCACATCCAGGCGTCGGCGAAGACGATGGCCGCCAGGGCCCCGGTCGTGTTCTCCAGCAGGATAAAGGTCTCGCCGGTGACGGCCTTGACCGCCTGGCTGAGCAGCCCGAATGTCGGCTCGTAGTAGTAGCGGAAGAAGGCGCCGACCGCGACGTAGCTCAGCATCATCGGCGTCAGTACCAGCATCAGCAAAACCCGCCGGCCTGGAAACTCCTTCTCGAACAGCAGGGCCAGGAGAAAGCCGACGATCAGCTGCGCGGCCACGGTCAGGGCGACGACCAGGGCCGTGGTTTGCAGCCGGTCCCAGACCGCCGGATCGCTCAACACCTTTTCGTAGTAGTAGAACCCGGCAAAGCGCGGCGGGGCCAGGCGGTTGGCGCGGTAGTGAAAGAAGCTGAGCCCGAAGGACCACATCAGCGGGAAGATGTTCATCACGAAGAGCAGCGCCAGGGCCGGCGCCACCAGCAGCGGCCCGCGCTGCCGGCCCCAGGCGTTGACCACCAGGGTCAGGCAGACCAGGCCGCTGGCGGCCAGGCTGATCCAGAAGGCGATGTCGACCGGGACGGTCAGGATCGAAGCCGGAATGACCACGACGGCCAAGGCCAGGGCCAGGCGCCAGTTGCGCCAGCCCGGCTGCCACCAGGGAACGAGCGGCGGCCTATCGGTCGCGATCGTCGTCATACCGGTCCCGTCCGGAGTGCCGCGGCACGCCGCCGGCCGTCCCTCAGGAACGGCCGGCGGAGAAAACCGCTGTCAAAAGGTGAGGCCTATCGGATCCGACCGGCTTCGATCAGGAGCTCTTCCTGATGCTTGGCGATGGAGTCCAGCGCCTCCTTGGCCGACTGCTGGCCGGTGATCGCCTTGTCGAACTCCTCCTGCTGCTGGACCAGCAGCTCGAAGAACTCGGGGATGTGCCAGACGTCCTTCTGCCAGTCGAGGCTCGGCCCGAAGGCGTGGTTCCAGGGCCTGAAGGAGGCGTATTCCGGCGAGTTGTGAAGACTGCGCAGGCCGCTCTGGCCGCCGGCCTTGGCAAAGGCGACCTGGGTCTCCGTGGACAGCCACCACTTCACGAAGTCGATGGCTTCCTTGATCACCGTATCCGAGTTCCAGGTCGTCAGAACAAAGGGTTGGCCGCCAATGTTCGACCAGCGCGACATCTTGCCGTCGGAGTCCTTGAGGCCCGGCATCCGCGCGAAATCGACCTTGTCGTGGACCTTTGATGTCGCCGCCGTGATCGCCGATTCCCCGAAGCCGATCCACTGGATGATCCAGGCCACCTTGCCTTCGCGGAACAGCTCGTCGACCTTGAAGATGTCCATGGAACCCGTCTTCACGACCGGCGGCATGTGTTTGAGCATCGAGAGGTAATGCTCGAAACCCTTCACGGAAGCCTCTGAATTGACGACACCTTCGGCGCGGCCGTCCGGCTCCTTGGTCTCGTCCCAGATGTCGCCGCCGTGCTGCCAGATGAAGCCGTTGATCTGCATGGACGAGAAGTCGTAGCCCTTGCCGGCCTGATAGGCGATGCCATAGAAGTCGTCGGTCAGGTCCTGGCCAGCCAGCTTGTCGCCGGCCGAGCGCCGGAAGAACTCGCCGAAGTCATTGACCTGGCTCCAGTCGACCTCATTCATGGCCTCCGCCTTGCAGGGCAGGTCGTAGCCGTACTTCTCCTTGAAGGCGGCCTGCTCGCCGTCATCGCAGAACAGGTCCTTGCGGTAATAGACCACCAGCACGTCCGGCATCTGTGGGAAGCCGTAGTAGTTCTTGGTCTTGTGCGGATAGGTCGAATAGGCATCCACCAGGTTCGGGTGCAGGTCCTCGAAAGCCGCGTTCAAGTCCGGGTCCGCGTCGATGAACTCGTTGATCTTGAGGAAGTAGCCGCCCTCGATGAAGGCGCCCAGCCACTGGCTGTCCGAGACCGCCATCTGATACTTCTTCTCGCCCGAGGTCAGCGAGGCGGCCAGGCGCTCGTAGAAGTTGGGCCAGGGAATGAAGTCCGGCTCCAGCGTGACATTGTTGCCGCTCGGCGCCTTGTAGTTGCGGTCGGCCAGGTCCTTCATGATCCGGGTCGGCGGCCAGTCCGGCACCGCCATGCGCAGGACGATATCCTCCGCCGAGGCGCTGGGCGCCCAGCCGGCCGCGAGGGCCGCTACGGCGGCGCCGGCCGCAACCGTTCCAATGCGTCGTCCGAAAGACTTCATTTGACTTCTCCTCCCTTGTTATGACCCGCGGTCCGCGTTTCTCGTTCCTGCTTCAGGCTGCGGTTGCCGGGTCTTTCATTGTTCAGCGTATGGCCGTTCCCGTCTCCCGTGTGAAGACGTGGGTGTTCTCCAGGGCGATCTCGACCCGGATGCGGTCGCCGACCGCGTAGGCGACCGCCCGCTCCTCGGGCAGCACCATGCGCAGCGGCTGCTCGCCCGCCAGAAGGTCGAGCAAGGTGACGTCGCCGAGGGGCTCGGTCAGGTGCACGGTCGCCTCGAAGTGTGGACCGCGCGGCGTCTCTTCCACCGGGGACAGATCGTGCGGGCGGATACCGAACCAGAGATCTGTGCCGGGGCCGAATTTCGCGAGCGCCTGCGACCAGATGCCGCCGGCAACCTCCATGAAATGCAAGGCCACGGCAGCCGCCGGGCCGTCGCCGCCAGCCCGGCGTGCGGGCAGCAAATTGATCGTCGGCGCGCCGACCAGCCCGGCCACGAAGTCGTCTGCTGGCCGATCGTAAAGCGCATCGGCGGAGCCGGTCTGCACGACGGCGCCGTCTCGGATCACGGCGATCCGCTGCCCCATGGTCAGGGCCTCCAGCTGGTCCGGCGTGGCGTAGACCATGGTCATGCCGAGCTCGCGATGCAGGCGCTTGAACTCGGCGCGGGTGTCATGGCGCAGCTTGGCGTCCAGGTTGGTGAGCGGCTCGTCGAGAAGGAGCAGCTGCGGCCGGCGGACCAGGGCGCGGCCGATCGCGACCCGCTGCTGCTCGCCGCCGCTCAAGGTGCCGGGCTGGCGCTCCAAGGTATGCGTGATGCGCAGCATTTCGGCGACCTCGTCGACTTGCCGGGTCAGCTCGGCGGCCTCGACCCGCGCCTCCTTCAAGGCGTAGGAGAGATTGCCGCGCACGGTGAGGTGCGGGTAGAGCGCGAAGGTCTGGAAGATCATTGCCATGGGCCGGCCCTGGACCGGCGCAAAGGTCAGGTCCTGGTCCTCGAAGAGCACCTGGCCGGAGTCCGGCCGCTCCAGGCCCGAGATCACGCGCAGGGTGGTCGTCTTGCCGGCGGCCGAAGGTCCCAGCAGGACGAAGAACTCGCCGGCCTCGACCTCCAGGCTCAGCCCCTGCAGCGCCGGCACCTCCCCGAAGCGCTTGCCGACGTCGTTCAGCGCCAGCTGCATGCCCAGACCTGCGGAATCACGGCTCGAGTCCCTCCCAGCACCTCAAGGTTAGACAAAAGCGTTGATCAGCGGAACCTTAGAAGGCCAGCCACGTCCCGCCTTCTTCGCTGGACCGGACGCTGCGGGCGATGAAGCGGACGCCCTCGACCCCATCCGCCACCGTGGGCACAAGCATCGCCGCCGGATCGGGCGACCGGCCCGACAGCCTCGCCTCGATCTGCTCGGCCAGGTCGAGGTAGAGCTGGGCGAAGCCCTCCAGGTAGCCCTCGGGATGTCCCGGCGGGATGCGGGTCGCACGCGCGGCTGCGCCACCGAGACCGGGACCGCCACGGGTCAGGAGACGCGGTGCTTCGCCCAAGGGCGTATGGACCAGTTGGTTCGGGTCCTCCTGGCTCCATGCCAGGCCGCCGGTCTCGCCGTAAATGCGGATGCGCAGCCCATTCTCGTGGCCGGGCGCGACCTGGCTCGACCAGAGCATGCCTCTGGCGCCGCCCGCGAAGCGCAGCAGGATGTGGGCGTTGTCGTCGAGCCGCCGGCCCGGGACGAAGGTCTGCAGGTCGGCCGCCAGTTCCTCGAGTTGGAGGCCGGTGATGAAGCGGGCCAGGTTGAAGGCGTGGGTGCCGATATCGCCGACACAGCCCGCCGGGCCGCTGCGCGCCGGATCGGTGCGCCACTCGGCCTGCTTCTGGCCGGTCTCCTCCAGCGGGGTTGAGAGCCAGTCCTGGACGTATTCCGCCTGGACCAGGCGGATCGGCCCGAGCGCGCCCTCGGCGACCATCTCCCGGGCCTGTCGGACCAGGGGATAGCCGGTGTAGTTGTGCGTCAGCCCGAAGACCAGGCCGCTTGACTCGACCAGGGCCTGCAAGGCCTCGGCATCCTCCAGGGTGCTGGTCAGAGGCTTGTCGCAGATGACGTGAATGCCAGCCTCAAGGAAGGCCCTGGCCGGGGCGTAGTGCAGATGGTTGGGGGTCACGATGGCAACCACGTCGATGCCGTCCGCGCGCTCAGCCTCCGCCGCGGCCATCTCGGCGAAGCTGCGGTAGGCCCGTTCAGCCGGCAATCCGAGGTCGGCTGCCGAAGCCCTGGCCTTCTCGGGGTCGGCCGAGAGCGCGCCGGCAACCAACTCGTAACGGTCGTCGAGCCGTGCCGCGATGCGGTGCACGGCGCCGATAAAGGCATCGCGTCCACCGCCGACCATGCCGAGCCGAAGGCGGCGCCCCAATCCCGATGTCGCGGTCATGCTGAGCCCCCTATTCGATGCCGAGCATCCGGCGATTGGCCGCCTCGTCCGTACCGGCATCGGCGAAGTCGTCGAAGGCTTTCTCGGTGACCCGGATGATGTGGTCGGCGATGAAGGGCGCGCCTTCCCGGGCGCCGTCTTCCGGGTGCTTCAGGCAGCACTCCCATTCCAGCACCGCCCAGCCCTCGAAGTCGTAGGCCGCCAGCTTGGAAAAGATCGCAGCGAAGTCGACCTGGCCGTCGCCCAGGGAGCGGAAGCGCCCGGCGCGGTCGACCCAGGACTGGAAGCCGGAATAGACCCCCTGCTTGCCGGTCGGGTTGAACTCGGCGTCCTTGACGTGAAAGGCCTTGATGCGCTCGTGGTAGAAATCGATGAAGGCCAGGTAGTCGAGCTGCTGAAGCACGAAGTGGCTCGGGTCGTAGAGGATGTTGCAGCGCGGATGGCCGCCGACCCGTTCCAGGAACATCTCGAAGGTGATGCCGTCGTGGAGGTCCTCCCCCGGATGGATCTCGTAGCAGACGTTAACCCCGGCCTCGTCGAAGGCATCGAGGATCGGCCGCCAGCGCCGCGCCAGCTCGTCGAAGGCGGTCTCGACCAGCCCCGGCGGTCGCTGCGGCCAGGGATAGACGTAAGGCCAGGCCAGGGCCCCGGAGAAGCTGGCGTGATTCTCGAGGCCCAGGTTGGCCGAAGCGCGCGCCGCCTTATGCATCTGCTCGACGGCCCAGGCCTGGCGAGCCGAGGGATTGCCCCGGACCTCCGGCGCCGCGAAGCCGTCGAAGGCCTCGTCGTAGGCCGGGTGGACCGCCACCAGCTGGCCCTGCAGGTGGGTCGAAAGCTCGGTGACCACGAGCCCGTGCTCGGCCAGGGTGGCCTGAACGTCTTCGCAATAGGCCTTGCTTTCGGCGGCCTGTCCGAGATCGAAGAGCCGGCCGTCCCAGGACGGGATCTGCAGGCCCTTGTAGCCGAGGCCCGCCGCCCAGGACGCTATCGAGTTCAGGGAATTGAACGGCGCCTCGTCCCCGGCGAACTGCGCCAGGAATATGGCCGGACCCTTCAAGGTTCGCATCTTTGCCTCCTCCGCTTCAGACGCCAGGCGCCACCGGCCGAAGGTGCCGGCGACGACTTGGCGCGCGTTTCTTGTTGATCAATCTTAGCTTCGCCATTTGCGAAAGCCAGATCTGACTGGCAGGAGGCAGCGGCCCGGAAGCGAAACGCTTTCGCGAATCCTGCTTCGGTCCTTACTCGGCCGCCTGCTTTTCCGGCTCGGGGACCGGCTCACGCATGGTGACGAACTCCTCTGCGGCGGTCGGGTGGATGCCGACCGTAGCGTCGAAGTCTTCCTTGGTAGCGCCCATCTTCACGGCGATGGCGATGCCCTGGATGATCTCGGCCGAGTCGTTGCCCACCATGTGGGCGCCCAGCACCTTGCGGCTCCCGGCATCGACGATCAGCTTCATCATGCTCTGCTCGTCGCGGCCGGAGAGCGTGTGCTTCAGGGCCCGGAAGCTCGAACGGAAAATCTCGACCTTGTGGCCCGCGGCGCGCGCCTCCTCCTCGGTCAGGCCGACCGTCGCGACCGGCGGCTGGCTGAAGACGGCCGAGGCGATGTTCTTGTGGTCCATGGCCCGGGGTCGGCCCTTGTAGACGGTGTCGACGAAGGCCATGGCCTCGGCAAGCGCAACCGGAGTCAGGTTGACCCGGTCGGTGACGTCGCCGACTGCATAGATGTTCTCCACGCTCGTCCTGGAGTGGGCGTCGACAACGACCGCGCCCTTCTCGTCGAGCTCGACACCTGCCTCTTCCAGGCCCAGGCCCGCGGTGTTCGGGCGCCGGCCAATCGCCAGCATCAGGCAATCGACCTCCAGGGTCGAACCGTCGGTCAGGGCGACGTCGAGCGCGCCGTCGGCGCGCTTGGACACGCGGTCGATAACGGTGTTGTACTTGAAGGCAACGCCTTTCTTGGCCATCTCGGCATCGACCGTCGCACGGACGTCCTCGTCGAAGCCGCGCAGGACCCGGGGGCCGCGGTAGACCTGGGTCACCTCCGAGCCCAGGCCGTTGAAGATGCCGGCGAACTCGACCGCGATATAGCCGCCGCCGGCGACCGCGACCCGACGCGGCAACTCGGCCAGATGGAAGGCCTCGTTGGAAGTGATGGCGTGCTCGATGCCCGGATGATCCGGGATGAAGGGGTGGCCCCCGGTCGCGACCAGAACGGTCTCGGCGGTAAAGCGCTTGCCGTTGACCTCGACCGTGTGGGAATCGGCCAGGACCGCCCGGCCGTCGTGCATCTCGACCCCGACCCCGTCCAGGAGCTTGCGATAGACACCCTCCAGACGGACGATCTCCTGGTCCTTGTTGGCGATCAGACGGACCCAGTCGAAGCTGGCCGGCGGCACCTGCCAGCCGAAGCCGGCAGCGTCCTCGAAGTCCTCGTGGAAATGCGAGGCGTAGACCAGGAGCTTCTTGGGGATGCAGCCACGGATGACGCAGGTGCCGCCGTAGCGGAACTCCTCGGCGATGCCGACCCGGGCGCCGGTGGCCGCGGCCATGCGCGCGCCACGCACGCCGCCGGATCCGGCGCCGATGACGAAGAGGTCGTAGTCGTACTTGGCCATGGCCTGTCCCTCGTTACCTCGACTTACGCTATCTGGGCATGGAGAGTGGCCTTTTGTAGCGCGCCCGGCACGGTGGGGCTACACGGCTTCGTGACCGACCCGAACGATCATCTTGCCGCGGTTGCGGCCGGCGAGCAGGCGCAGCAGAGCTTGGGGTGCATTCTCGAGACCCTCGACGACGTCCTCCTTGTAGGACAGAGCGCCGTCGCGGACCCAGGCGACCAGCTCGGCCGGCAGGCGATCGAGCCGGGCCAGGTGGTCGAGCACCAGGAAGCCTTCCATGCGCGCCCGCCGGATCAGCAGCTGGCGATTGGGGCGCGGACCCGGCGCGGCGGGCTCGCCCGGCCCGCTGTCGGGAATGCCCATCGTGCCGCAGACGATGATCCGGGCACCGACGTTGATCCGCTCCAGCACCGCGTCGGAGATCGGACCGCCGACGTTGTCGAAGTAGACGTCGATGCCCTCCGGGCAGGCCCGGGCGATCGCGGCTTCCAGGTCGGGCTCGGTCTTGTAATTGATCGCCGCGTCGTAGCCGAAGTGTTCACGGCAGAGCGCCGTCTTCTCGTCGGACCCGGTCAGGCCGACGGCGCGGCAGCCCTTCAGCTTCGCGACCTGGCCGACCATGGAGCCGACGGCTCCGGCCGCGGTCGAGACCATGACCGTCTCGCCCGGCGCGGGCTCGCCGACTTCGGTGAGACCGAGGTAGGCGGTCAATCCGGTATGGCCCAGGACGTGGAGCGCGGTCGAGATCGGCGCCTCGACGGGATCGAGCTTGCGATGGATGTCGCTGCCGTCGGAGAGCGCCCATTCGCACCAGCCCTGACGGCCCAGGACGAAATCGCCGACGGCGTAGTCGGGATGCTCGCCGGCGACGACCTCGCCCACGGTGAAGCCGATCATGACCGAGTCCAGAGGCAGCGCCTCGCGGTAGTTGGGCGCCTCGGAGATCCAGCCCCGCATGGCCGGATCGAGCGAGAGATAGATGACCCGGATCAGCACTTCGCCCGGCCCCGGCTCTGGCCGCGGCGCCTCGTCGAGGCGAAAGCAGTCCTCGCGCACGCCCCCATCCGGCCGTGCGACCAGCAGAACCCGATGATTGGAACCTTCGGACAAGGGTGTCCTCAACCTCCCGGCGATCCCGAAGGATATTCACGTCGCTCTAGGAGGAGTCCAGCCGAAAGCGCCACTCGATCTCGACCGGCCTTCGCGTTCGTCAAAAAGTTACGCCGGGCCTCCTGCCCCTTGAGAAGCAGGAACCCGGCGCTTTGCTTGTGTCGACGGTCCGAGCGGGCGTCAAATGTCCAGTGCGTTCAGCCAAGCGTCGTGCTTGTTGCAGAAACTGAGCGCGTAGACGCGTTCGCCGTGACCCGAAATGTCATGACGCGAAATCGGCGCGTCGGTGGCCGGATCGAACATCTTCTCGGCGATCAGCTTGAAGTCCTGATCGAAGACCTGATGCTTGACGATGTAGTGCTCGAAACCATTCATCTCGTGCCCGGTGGCGACTTCGATGATGTTCCCCTCGCGCTCGAAACGCGGCAGGTGTCCATCCACCTTCTTGCTCCAGCGGCCTGGGGCATCCTCGGTGTAGTAGAGCGCACCGGCCATCGGCGCGCGGAGAGGATTGAAAGTGGTGGAACCGGCCAAGACACTGCGCGGGGCGACGATGCCGACGGCGGCGCCAGCAACGGTAAAGCGCAGAAGGCTGCGACGATCCATGTTCTGCTCCTGAGGGCTAATTCTTTGACCTAGCGAATAGCCATAAAATAACCGGCAAATATTAACGAGCCGTGGACCACGCAGCCCTCAGAATTCAACTGCGAGTTTCGAAGACCTTCGCGTCACAACTGATGCTAAGTTGCGGCGTGATAGCGTGGTTAATCAAATATTGATCACGATCTTGCCGAAGTGGCCGCCGCCCTGCATGTGACGATAGGCGGCGCGGGCGTCGTCGAAGCCGAAGCTGCGGTCGATGACCG
>JASJAL010000333.1 GCA_030067055.1 Kiloniellales bacterium
CGGGTCAGGGCCTCGACGATCTGCCATTGCTCCGGGTTGGTGTCCTGGGCCTCGTCGATCAGGACGTGGTCGAGGCCGCCGTCCAGCTTGAACAGCACCCAGCCGGTCATGCCCTGGGTCTGAAGCAGGTCGCGGGTCTTCAGGATCAGGTCGTCGTAGTCGAGAAATGCGCCCCAGGCCTTGTGGTGCTCGTAGCCCTCCAGGACCGCCGCGCCGAGGGTCGCCAGGGCCTGGGTGGCGCGCGCCGTCACCACCTTGTTGCGCCGCAGGAGCACGGCCTGCAGGCGCTCGGCTTCGGCAGCCATGATCGCCTCCGCGCCCGGCACCGCGGCCTGGGCACCCTTGGTCAAGAGACGTTGCCGCAGGCCGCCATCCTTGGTCAGGAAAAGCGCCACGTAGTCGTCGAAGGTCTCGGCGCGCGCCGGCCCGGGCAGCGCCAGCCAGACCTTCAATCCCGCCGCCTTGGCCTTTTCCGAAGCGCTGCCCGCCTCCAGGGCATCTGCGACCAATTGCAGGCCCATGAGATCGAGGGCCGAGTCCGCCGTGGCCTCGGCCAAGACGCCTTCGGGCGTTTCCTCGCGACCGATCCCGAGCCGGGCGTTGACCGCCGCCACCAGGCCGGCCAGCCCCAGACGCTCGACCTGCCGGGTGAAGCGGCCCCGCTCCCGTGTCAGCTCGGCCAGCACATCGGTGAAGCGGGACTCGTCCAGCAGGCCGGCGAGCCTCTCCACGGCCTCGGCGATGGCGCCGCCGGGGTCCGCAGCGCTCTGCGCCAGGACCGCCTCGCGCGCCGCCGCCAGCAGTTCGGCGGCGGAGCGCTCGTCGAGCACCTGGAAATGCGGCGCAACCCGGCTTTCCAGGGGAAAGCGGCCGAGCAGGGACTGGCAGAAGGCGTGGATGGTCTGGATCTTAAGGCCGCCCTCGGCGTCGAGGACCCGCGCGAAGAGCTGGCGCGCCAGAGCGGTCTCGGCGTCATCCGGCGCGCGGCCCAGCAGTCCGGCCAGGGCCGCGGCCAGCTTTTCGTCGCCGAAGGTGGTCCAGTCGGCCAGGCGCCGGGCGATGCGGGTCGCCATCTCGGCCGCCGCAGCCTTGGTGAAGGTCAGGCAGAGCAGGCGCTCGGGCGGGGTGCCGGCCAGCATCAGGCTGAGCACCCGGTCGGTCAGTACCTTGGTCTTGCCGGTGCCGGCCGAGGCCGCCACCCAGATCGAGCTCTCCGGGTCGGCCGCGCGGGCCTGCAGAGCGGAGGCGCGGGCCGTCATGGCCTCTGCCGGCGCGCCACTCATTCCGCGTCCTCCCCGAGGACACCAGCCGACCACTCCTTGATCCGTGCCAGATGCGCGTAATCTGAGAAGATCGGGGCCCGGTCCGGCCGCGGCACCGCGTGGTAGGGCGTTTTCGGATCGTCGAAGCGGGCGACCAGGCGAGCGAGGCCCTCGAGCGCGGCCGCGGCCAGTGCCTCGGGCGCGGACCTGACCGGGCGGATCTGTCCGGCCGGCTCACCGCCGCTCAGCTTCCAGTAGGCCAGTTCGCTCGCCTCGGCGGCTGCCAGTCCCGGGAAGCCGCCAGCCGCGGCAATTGCCGCTTCCAGGGGCAGCTGCGGCGCATAGCCGTCGTCCACGTCCTTCACCAGCGGCAGGACCCCGGTCTTGTAGTCGAGGATCGCCAGCCGGCCGTCCGCATAGGACTCGATGCGGTCCGCTTTGGCGCTCAGGGTGAAAGGGCCGCCCGGCGCGTCCAGGGTCAGGCTGCCGCGGATCTCGGCCAAGGCCTGGCGCAGGCCGACCCGGCGCTCGCCTTCTTGCTCGGCGACGTGGCGGGCGATGCGGCAGAAGCGCGGCCACCAGAAGGCATAGGCGCCCGGCTTGGCCTCGATGGCCTTGAAAACCTTGGCGCCGCACTCGAGCAGGACCGCCTCGGGGTCGTCGGGCAAGGCGTCCGGCCAAGCCTTGAGAAAGCGCTCCAGGGCCTCGTGGATAAGGATGCCCCGCTCGGCCGCGCCGGGATCGGCGTCGAGCGGCTCCAAGGCCCTGAGTTTCAGGATCTCCGCCGCGTAGAGGGCATAGGGGTCGCGCCGCCAGACCTCGACCCGGGTGACCGAGAGCTTGCGCGGCCGTGCCGCCAGCGGCGGCCGGGGCGCCGGCGGCTTCATCGCGACCGGCGCCGCCGGCCGGTCCAGCGCTTCGGCCCAGGCGCGCCACTCCGGCGCCTCGGTCCGCCAGGCGTCCTGGCTTTCCAGGCTCTGCAGCAGGGCTTCCAGACGCAGCAGCCAGCGCGATGGCACGGTCGGCGTCCCCTCGACCCGCTCGGCGCGGGTCAGATAGAGCCGCGGGGCGGTGAAGGCCTGAGCGAAGTCTTGGGCCGCCAGGCCGACGCGCCGTTCCGGGGCCGGCAAGCCGAAGTCCCGCCGCATCGGGCGGCTGAGCCAGGGTCCGGCCTCGACCTCGGCCGGCCAGGTGCCCTCGTTGAGGCCGCCGAGCACCATCACCTCGGCATGCTGGAGGCGGGCCTCCAGCGGCCCCCAGATGTGCAAACGCGGGTGTCGGCCGTAGCGGGGCCGAACGACGCGCCCGGCCAGCAGGCTGTCGAAGAAGCCCGGATAACCGCCTGGCTCCAGGGTCACGCCATCGTCGGCCGCCGCCAGCAGGTCGGCCAGGAATTCGGCGACCGCCTCCCCGGCCTCACCGGTCCAGAGCCGCGCCGCGCCTGTCAGGTCGTCGCTGGCCGCCAGGGCCTCAACGGCGGCGATCTGGGCCTCGACCAGATCGGCGAGCCGGCGGCGCCGGCCCCCGAAGGCCTTGATCACGGGCTTTAGGCGCGCTTCGAGGTCGGCGAGGAAGTCCGTCAGGCCGGTCCCGCCCTCGGCGGAGCGCAGGGCCCGGCGCAGGCCCGCGAATCCGGGCGCCGGGCGTGGGCCGCGCAGGATCGTGCGCTCCAGGTCCCGGACCTGGGCGCGAAAGGCGCCGGGGGTCAGGCCGGCTGAAGCGAGGGGATGCTTCAGCGCCGCCAGAAGGGGCACCGGCGCCAGCTCCGCCGCGGCCAGGGCCGCGAGCAGGCGCAGGAACACGCCCGGCGGGGTCTCGGCCAGGGGCCGGCCGGCCGAATCGTCGACCAGGATCTTCCAGCGCCGCAGCTCGGCGCCGACCCGTCGCGCCAGATCGCGGTCGGGGGTCACCAGGGCTGCGGTTTGACCCTCGGTCTCCAGCGCCTGGCGCAGGACCAAGGCGATGACCGCCGCCTCCTCGCCGGGATCCGCACAGTCGATCCGGGCGACTCCGGCCAGGGCGGCGCCCCGCTCGGCCTCGGCCAGGCCGGCCGCCAGGCCCCGCCAGGCCGCGGTCGCCGGCGCCGGGCGCAACGCCCAGTCCGCCAGGCGCCGACGCGCCTGCAGACCCACAGCGATTTCGGCCGGCCAATCGGCCACCTGGGCACGCTCGACCCCGATCCGTTCCAGCAGGCAGGACAGGCCGTGCTGGGGATGGGCCGGGTCCTCGCGGATCAGCGCCCAGGTCTCGGGCGCCGCCTCCCGATCCAGGCCCGGCAGCACGACTTCGCCCCGGGGCAGGCGGGCCACCGTGGCGAGAAGCGCCGCGGTTGCCGGGATGCTGCCGGTCGAGCCGGCGGCGATGACCGGCCGGGCCGGTGGATCCCGCTCCCAGAGGGCCGCCTGGGCCTCGAGCAGCCGGCGGCGGCGCTCGGCGCCGCCGATAGCCCCTTCCGCCGCCAGGATCTCCGGCCAGGCCTCCTCCAGGATCCCGAGGAAGCGCAGGGTGATCTGCCAGTGGGCGGCGTAGGCCTCGGGCACCAGGTCGCGCAGGCGCTCCAGGCCGAGGCCCTCGGTCTCGACCTGATCGAGGAAGCGCCCCAGCTCCTGGGCGAGGCGCAGCGCCTGCTCCTCGTTCATGGGGCCGCCCGGACCCGCGGCCGTGGCGCCCAGCTTCAGGATCAGGCGGGACAGCAGCAGGTCCCGGCGCAGAGGCGGGATCGCCGGCGGCAGCTCGGGGTCCAGAGCCCCTCCCAGGCCCTCTGCCTCGGCCAGGACGAGCTCCTCGGGGTCGAGGTCGCCCAGGGGCAGGCAACGCGGCAAGACCAGCGGACGGCCGCCTGAGGCCCTCAGGAAGGCATCCTGGATGGCCCGGCAGGCCCGCCGGGTCGGCAGGAGCAGGGTGACGTCCGCCAGCTCCAGCGGGTCCTCGCCGTGGCGGACCAGCAGGCCGGCGGCCAGGGCGTCGACGAAGGAGACGCCGGCGGCAATCGAGCTGACCGCGGGCGCCCCCCGGGTCATCGGTGGATCGCCGGGACGCTCATCCGATGCATGGCGTCCTCGGCAAACTTGAGATCCTCGGGCGTCCCGACATGGAACCACTCGCCGTCGTGGCAGATGCCGTGGAGCCGGCGCCGCTCGGCCGCCAGATCGTAGATCCGGTTCAGCGAGAAGGGCCCGTCCGGCATGGCGTCGAAGAGCTTGGGGTCGATGATCTGCATGCCGCCGAAGACGAAGGGGGCGACCTCGCGCTCGCGCCGGCGGCGCACCACCCCGGCGGGGTTGAGGAAGAAATCGCCCATGCCGTCGTAGCCGTAGGCGAAGACGCATTGGTGCAGCAGCAGCAGACAGTCCATCTTGCGGCCGTCCCAGGCCTCGGCCAAGCGCCGCAGCGCGGCGCTCCGGCCGTCGACCCAGAGCACGTCGCCGTTGATGACGAAGAAGGGCTCCTTGCCGAGAAGGGGTAAGGCTTTCTTGACCCCGCCGCCGGTCTCCAGGATCTCGGCCTCGGGCGAGAAGACGATCTCCGGCGCCTTGCGCGCCGCCAGGTGCGACTCGATGGCCTCGCCGAGGTGGTGCAGGTTGACCACCGCGGTCTTGACTCCGGCTTCGACCAGGCGGTCGAGGATGCGGTCGAGCATGGCCTCGCCGTTCACCTGGACCAGGGGCTTGGGCAGGGTCGCGGTAATCGGCCGCATCCGCTTGCCGAAGCCGGCGGCCAGAACCATGGCCACCTTCGGGCCGCGGCGGCGCCGGCTCATGCCACGGTCTCCCGCGGCGGGGCGATCCGCTCGGCCGCGGGGATCTCGCGGTCGAACCAGGCCCGCACCGGCGCCAGGGCCGGATGGGCCAGGTCGCCCTGCAGGAGGCGCCAGACCCGCGGGATGTGCGTCAGGTAGTCGGGCTTGTGGTCGCGGCGGTCCAGGCGGGTGAAGATACCGATGATCTTGGCGTTGCGCTGGGCGCCGAGGACGCTCATGGCGGCGCGCAGCAGCTCGCCGTCGAGCCCCTCGAAGGCGGCGTGGTAGCGCTTGAACATCTCCTCCACCAGACTCGGTGCGATGTCGCGCCGGGCGTCCTCCAGCAAGGAGACCAGGTCGTAGGCCGGCGAGCCGCGTACCGCGTCCTGGAAGTCCAGCAGGCCGCAGGCGGCGACACCGGCGCGGCCCTCCAGGACCATGAGGTTGTCGACGTGGTAGTCGCGCAGGACCAGGGTCTCCGGCAAAGCCCGGGCGACCGGGAAGACCTCGCGCCAGGCCTCGATGTAGGAGTCGCGCAGCGGCGCCGGCGTCGGTGCGCCGCGCAGGGCCGGCAGAAACCAGTCGGTCAGCAGCACGGCCTCGTCCAAGAGGCGCGCTTCGTCGTATTCCGGCAGATCCTCGGCACCCGGCAGGTCTTGCGACCAGCCCCGGTGCAGGGCGATCAGGGTATCGATCGCAAGTCGATAGAGTGCGGCTTCGTCGTCGCCCCGGGCCAGGACCCGGGTGAAGGTCGCGTCGCCGAGATCCTCCAGCAGCATCAAGCCCGCGTCCTCGTCGACCGCCAGCGGGCGCGGCGCGGAGAGGCCGAGCCCCAGCAGCAGGCCGGAGACCCGCTCGAAGGGCCGCACGTCCTCCGGCGGCGGCGCATCCATCAGAACGGCCCGCTTGCCGGCTCGCTGGAGCCGCAGGTAGCGGCGGAAGGAGGCGTCGGCGGCCAGGATCCGCCGCTCCGCGGCGCCCCA
>JASJAL010000034.1 GCA_030067055.1 Kiloniellales bacterium
TCGTTGCTGTCCATCACCCGCTCGGCGACCTGCTGGTTGGCCCGGAAGGTGCCGCTCTGGCGCAGCAGGGCGTCGACCAGGGTGGTCTTGCCGTGGTCGACGTGCGCGATGATGGCGATGTTGCGGATCTGCACTTGGGATCCTCTTGCTCTTTGCTTGCCGATTTCCTGAGGCGGCGCGGCAGGCCCGGCCCGAAGCTCGGGCGCCCGTGCGGAGCCTCGAGGTTGAAAAGTCCCGGACTCCGCGTCGCGACCCCGCGGCCGCCCGGCCGGGGTCGGCGCCTTTGAAGCAGGCCGCAACCGTCGCGTCAATGTAAGGTTTTATTAACCTTTTCAAGACAACGAATCGGGCGCAGTCTACGCAATTACTTTGCACGCTACGGTTTTATGGCCCACGAAAGGCTCAAAGATGTCACGCGACCGGCCGCTGCAATCCGCTTTATTGTTGATTCATCTGCAGGCCGTGATCCACGGCCGCGGTGGCTACACGTGCCGCTGGAGAGGGAAAAAATAAAGAGGATGGCCCAACTTAGCGCCTTCTTCTGATAGGAGGTGCCCTCTTGATGTCTCGACTTAAGCGAGGCTTTTCTCGACGCCAGAGCACCTATCCCATGCCGCATCCATCGGATCGCCGTCGCCAGGACTTTGATTTCGCAGGCTATCGGGACCGTCCCATCGAGCCCGATGCCGATCCGACCGTGAAGCGCTTCGTCTGGCGGGTTCTGATCGAGTCCTCCGTGATCCTGGGCCTGCTGGTCGGCGTGGTCTTTCTGACCTATCAGGCGGGCTACCTCTTGCTGTTCAAGGGCTCTGAGGAAGCCAGCACCGCCGCGACCAGCCCGCAAGGCGCAGCCCCCTCGGGCGTGGCCCAGGACGGCGGGACCGGGCCCTCGGGCGCGACGGCCAGCCACTACTTGGTCCAGCTCTCGCCGGCCCTCGGCATCGAGCAGGCGGACCAGATGCAAGCGCGCCTCGAAGCCACCTATCGCGGGCTTCTGGGCAGCCTAAAGGTGTCGCTCAGGGCGCAGCAGACGCAGGGCGGCGCGCCGGTCTACTACGTGGTCGCGGGACCGCTGTTCAGCCCGGTCACGGCCGACGACCTCTGCGGCCAGATCGAGAACGCCGGCTACGGCGACCCCTGCAGCGTGCTGCCCCAGGCGACGGCCCCCGCGGGAGTCGCCGCTGCGCCGGCCCAGGCCGTCAACCCGCCGGTCGATACGGGCACCAGCCCCGAGGTCATCGCGATGGTCCAGAAGCGCCTTCGCGAAGCCGGCTTCCGGCCTGGCAGCGTATCGGGCCAGATGGGCCCCCAGACCTCCGACGCCATCCGGGCCTACCAGATCTCCGCCGGCCTGGAGCCGACCGGGCAGATTACAAGCGATCTGCTGGACCGCCTCGAGGCCAACCCGCAGCCGAGCCAGACCGCCAGCCAGGTCTCGCCCGGCATCAGCCTGCCGCTCGACGCCGCGACGACGCCGACCCTGCAGGGCCAGCCGGCGGGAGTCACCGACAGCGGCATCGGGACGACCGGCAACTTGGCCGCACCGGCGGTGGGAAGCAGCAACCCCCTGACCACCCGGGCGCAAGAGTTTCTGAAGATGGGCGACTTCTCCTCCGCCCGCCTGCTTTACGAACAGGCCTTCAGCCAAGGCGATGCTCGCGCCGCGGCGGGCATGGCGCTGACCTTCGACCCGGTCTACTACCAGGAGGCCGGCGTGGTCGGCATGACCCCGAATCCCGAGACCGCCGTGCTCTGGTACCGGCGCGCGATCAATGCCGGCGACCCCGGCGCCGTGCCGCGGCTGGAGAAGCTGATCCGCTGGCTGCAGCAGCGCTCGGCAAGCAACGCGGACGCCCGCCGGGCCCTGCAGATCCTTCAGTAGAAAAGCGTCACGGCGAGCCGCTGCGCCCGACGCGCGAAAGCGCAAGGGGCGTCCATCCCATCGAATTCGTTTGTGCAACAGGTGCCTTTCGGCGTGGTATCCGCCGGGCCGAGCGGCGGCCGTCCCTCGCTATAGACGCGCCTCAGCGCTGACGCAGGAAGCAGTCCTGTCGCATGCTCTGCAGCTGGCTGCAGACGTCCTGCGCGGCGGCGGCGCTCTCGAAGGGGCCGGCCATGACCCGGTAGAAGTCGCCGCGCGGTCCGACCTGCACCCGTTCGACCCAGATTTCCCGCGCCGCAAGCAGGTCCCCATAGCTGTCCTGGAATCGGCTGCGATTGTCCTCGGCCGAGGCTTCGGAGCGGAAGGAGGCGAGGTGAAGGTTGATGGGGCGGACCGCCGGCGTCGCCCGCGCGACCTGAACCGCGGCCGAAGCGGCCGGCGTGGGAGACGGCGCGGGTGCCGGTTCCGCGACGGGCTCGCTCACGGGGCCGGCCGCCGCGTCGACCGGCGCCGGCCCGGCCTGACCGGCCGGCTCCAGGAAGATCGTCTCCGGCGTGGAGAGCCCTTGCGCCGGCGCGGCGGGGGCAGGCGCAGGCGCGGTCGGTTCGGACAGGGGGACGGCGGCCGGCTGCGCCCTGGGCGGCGCCTCTAGCGCGCCGGTCTCGGCCGTCGACGCGACCTGGCGGGTCGCTTGCTGAGCTGCGACCGCGGAGGGCAACAGCCCATGAATCCGTTGCAGCTCGGTCAGCTGACGCCGGCTCTCGACCACCGCCTCGTGGTCGGGGCCGACGATGCCCTCCCAGATCAGCAGCGAGCGCTCCAGCGCGATGGCCGCTTCGGGATGGCGTCCCTGGGCTTCGTAGATGCCGGCAAGATTGTTGAGCGCGGCGGCCACGTTCTTGTTATCGCCGCCCAGTGTGGCCTCCCAGATCTCGACGGCGCGGAGCATGTGGGTCTCGGCCGAGGCGTAGTCGTTCTTCAGGTATTCGACCGCCGCCAGGTTCTTCAGGACCTGGGCGACGTCGGGATGGTCCGGGCCGAGCCCGACCTCGATGACCCGCAAGGCCCGGGACAGCAGCTCGGCCACTTCGGCGTGACTGCCCTCGGCGTAGTAGGTCGCGGCCAGGTCGTTGAGGCTGTGACCGACCCGCATGTCCGTCGGCGAGATCTGTTCGGCCTCGCGCAGCGCCGCTTCGAACATCGCCCGGGCCTCGCCGTAGTCCTGCGCCTGCAAGGCTTCGCGGCCGAGCTCGGAGTAGCGCTCCCAGGCGACTTCCCCGGCAAGGCCGCGGCCCGGCGACGCGACGACCAAAACCAGGACGGCGAGCAGGCAGACAGCGAGACCGGGCAGGCGCGACCGAGCAAACCGCTTGCCGCCGCGACGCGGCACGGCGACCGCAAGGTGCCGAGGGCGCCGGCCAGGCAGCGCGCGATTCGATTCGACTATACCTGTCATGCTGCGACTTCTCGACTGCTGGGACCGCTCAACGCCGTCGTCTCGTTCGACGGTCATCCTACGCCCTGGCACCCGGCGGTTTTGTGTGAATTCTGTGTAGAGCCAAGACCCCAGGAAGGCCGGGCGCGAGAGGTGAATCGACGGAACGTCCCGCTCGGCGCTCGCCGAATTCTGTCACCGGATTGACGCATCAATTTCGCTTATCGATGGCGGCATAAGCCGGACAGAATATCGTCTGCGGCTCTGGATCCCCGGTGTTTCGAAACCGGCTTCCCAGGTAGGGCAGGGTCTCCCATGCAGGGCTGGTTCCTCAACTTCGGCCGGGCGGCACAACAAATTGAGAGGCTTCAGCAATGTGGTCACCGTCCCCCCTCAAGCCGACTTCCCTCCTCTTCGCAACCGCCGCCATGATCTACGCCTGGGGCACATGGCCCGCGGCCGGATTCGAACGCGACCAGCCGACGCCGGCGACCGAAGTGACAGAAGAGGTCGCGCCCGCACCTGAAGCCCCCGCGCCTGAAGCCAAGGAGGAGGCCGCGCCCGCCGAACCCGCCGAAGAGGAAAAAGCCTCCTCGGTGGCAGAGCTCTCGGCCGGCGAGGAGCAAGAGTTCTTCGACGAGGCCGAGCGCCAGCACGAGCTGCTGTTCAAGGAGACCCGCTATCCATCGGCGGCCACCTGCGGCACCTGCCATCCCAAGCACTACAAGGAGTGGTCGGTCTCGCAGCACTCCTATGCGCAGCTCAGCCCCGTCTACATGGCGATCAACAACTTCCTGAACTTCAGCACCAGCAGCTCGATGGGCGACTTCTGCCTGCGCTGCCACAACCAGGTCGGCGCCAACCTCGGCGAGTCACCCTTCATCTCCAACCTGGAACGGCACCCGACATCGCGCGAGGGCATCACCTGCGTGGTCTGCCACCGGGTCAACAAGGCCTACAACAAGGCCAGCGGCCGGATCGGCCTGGTCGAGGGCGACCTCCTCGAGCCGGTCTACGGCCCGACCGGAAATTCCGAGCTGGAGCGCGTGCTGAAGGACGACGACTTCCGCGTGGTCACAGAGCGCGAGCAGCAAGGCCGCCAGATCCATACCGAGGTCCAGAAGTTCGCAGGCATCTCGTCCTCGACCTTCTGCGGCAGCTGCCACGACGTGACCTTGTTCAACGGCTTCCGCCTGGAGGAGGCCTTCAGCGAGTACCGCATGTCGCCGGCCGCGGCCCGCGGCGAGACCTGCCAGGACTGCCACATGGGCACAGAGCAAGGTGTCGCCAGCGGCTACGCCAAGGGGCCGGCCGCGGTCGTCGGCGGGGTCGAGACCGGGCCGCGCAAGCTCACCGACCACACCTTCGCCGGACCCGACTACTCGGTCATCCACCCCGGAATCTTCCCGCACAACAGCGATGCCCAGAAGCTGGCGACCCTCGAGGACTGGCTGAAGTTCGATGTCGAGGCCGGCTGGGGCACCGATGAATTCGAGGACAGCGTTTCCGACGACTACGTTTTCCCGGAGCGCTGGGAATCGCCGGACGATCGCTATGACGCCCGCGAAATTCTGGAAGTGCAGTTCGCCCGGCTCGAGACCGCGAGGGAAAAACGCCTGGAGCTTCTGCGCAACGGCTACATGCTGGGCGACATCGTCATCGAGGACGCAGACAGCGACGGCCTGGACTTCAGCGTCGAGGTCAAGAACATCACCGATGGCCACAACGTGCCGACCGGCTTCACCGGCGAGCGCCTGGTCTGGCTCGAGGTCACGGTCACGGACACCGAGGGCAAGGTTCTGTTCCAGTCCGGCGACCGCGATCCCAACGGCGACGTCCGGGACCTGCATTCGCTCTACGTCCACAACGGCGAACTGCCGCTGGACGACTACCTCTTCAACCTGCAGTCCCGTTTCGTCGTGACCCAGGGCCGCGGCGGCGAGCGCGAGGCGGTCATCCCGATCCCCTTCACCGTCACCGCCCTGCCCATCGTGCGGCCGACGACCCTGTCGCTGATCCTGACCGGCGAACCGACCACCGAGCGCAACCACCGCAAGGGCATCGAGCCCCTGGGCAATCGCTGGGCGGACTATAGCGTCGACGGCGACGAACTGACCGGCAAGGGCCCCTACCGGGCGACGATCAAGCTCAACGCCCAGATGATTCCGGTCAACCTGATCGCCGCCGTGGAGCGGGTCGGCTTCGACTACAACATGAGCGCCCGGGAGCTGGCCGACGCCGTGGTCGCGGGCGCCGAGACGCTCTGGGAAAAGGAGATCGTCTTCGAGGTCGACGGTTGATCGGAGGCGAGCCATGGACGTGACAGCGCAACGGCCCCGCCCGGTGGCCGGATCGACCACCAGGCGAGCCGTTCGCCATGGCGGTACGGCCCTCGCCCTCGCCTTCGCCCTGGCCACCCTGCTTCCGGCGGAGGACGGCTTCGGCGAGAGCCCCGTCGAAACCGCCGGGGAAGAGAGCGAGAGCCGCCTTTCCGACGAACCGAAGCCCTTCCTGACCGAAGGCGACATCCCGGAACGCCCGCCGCTGATTCTCGAAATCGGCGACGATTTCCTGGGCGAAGGCGAGCTCAATAACGGCTTCGAGCTCCCGACCGGCGCGGTCTGGCAGCCGCGACTCTGGGTCTTCGGCACCATGCGATCCGCGGTCCAGACCATCGACACAGGGCGGGCCGAACGCACCTCCGAATTCGTTAACCGCGGCGACTTCTTCGCCAACTTGCAGCTGACCGGCACCGAGAAGGTCGTGTTCGGAGTCCGGCCCTTCGACAAGAACGAGCCGGACGACTTCTCCGGCTACCGCTTCGAGCCGGACGACGACAGCGGCCGACAGGACGAGTACAAGTTCAATGTCCGGACGCTCTTCGCGGAAGGCGACTTCGGCAGCCTGTTCCCCAATCTCGACCCGAACGGCACGACCCTGCTCGACTTCGGCTTCTCAGTCGGGCGCCAGCCCCTGATCGTGCAGGACGGAATCCTGCTGAGCGACACGGTCGATTCGGTCGGACTGGTCCGCAACAATATCCGCTTACCCGGGGTCTCGAACCTTCGGGTCGCCGGCGTTTGGGGCTGGAACGAGGTGACCCGCTCGGCCACCGGCGTCCAGGAGACGCAGGAAGACAACGTCCAGCTTTTCGGCCTCTTCACCGAGTGGGACCTGCCTGACACCACGCTGAACTTCGACGCCGCCTACACCCTCGACGAGAAGGACGGCAACGACGGGCTTTTCCTCGGCTTCTCGGCGGCCCAGCGCATCGGTCATTTCAACACGACCTTCCGGGCCAACGGCTCGCTGGCGCTCGGCTCCGAGAACGAGACCGCCCTGACCCGCGACGGCATTTTGCTCTCCGCCGAGCTGTCCTGGACCCCCTGGGGGACCGAAGACACCCTGTACGCCAATCCCTTCGTCGCCTTCGGCGAGTTCTTGCAGGCCGGCCGCGAGCTGGTCGACGGCGGCGGCCCGCTGGCGCCGATTGGAATCCTCTTCGCCTCGCCCAACATCGGCAACTTCGGATCCGAGCTGGTGAACCGCGCCAACGACGTCGGCGGCATCGCGCTCGGGTACCAGGCCTTCTGGAACGACAACTGGACCAACCTGGCGGTCGAGCTGGCGGTCAGGCAGGACCTCGGGCTCGACGGCGACGAGGTCGGCTTCGACCAGCAGGGCGTCGGCTTCCAGTTCCAGCAAAAGCTGACCCAGCAGATGCTGTTGCAGATCGAAGGCTTCGGCGTCCGGCAGCAGGGCGACAAGACCGCCTACGGCGGCCGTACCGAGATCCTCTACCAGTTCTGACGCGACCTGAAACATGATCGCGCATCGCACCGCATCGGTGCGATGCGTGAATCATGCTCTCATTCGCCAAGACAAACTCTGATCCAGCGAGACCTCGAACCCGCCTCGCAGGACGGCGCGGAACCGCCGCCGACGAGCCGCCACCAGCAGGCGCGAGCGTTCCGAATTCTGTCACCGGAATAACGCACCAAAGCCCCGGAATAGGAAGGAAAATGGGGATGGTTAACTGATCGAGGCAAACGTCCCATCAGGATCGTCGGCAAGGCGATCGCGGCTGGTTCGGAACACTGATTGGGAGGCGTGCACCAGATGACGTTGCAGTCGATCTGCCTGCGGGGTTGCGGCTTCCAGACAAGCTGAGGTTCAGGGCGGGCGCGCCCGACCGCGCCGCCGGATCCGAGCTGGCCGAAGAGACCGGACGCAGGACGGAATTCAGCAGGATGCGGGGGAACGCGATCCTGCGGGGCAACCGAGCGAGAACGGCAAGGTAAGGGAACGCATGGAGGAGATTCTACAGGTCGTCAGCGCCGTGGTCCTGAGCGGAGCCATGATCCAGGCGGCCGCCCTGGTGTTCCGGGCGGCCCGGCAGAACGCGCGGGTCCGGCAGCGCGAGGCCCTGGCTCTCGAAGGTTTCGTGCATCGGGCCCGACGCGCCGTCGGACGGGCGCGGCCAAAACCGGCGAAGCGGGTGGAGAACTGGACCGGAGTGCGGAAGTTCTCGATCGAGCGCAAGGTCCGCGAGGCGGCCGGCGTCTACTCCTTCTACCTCAAGCCGCACGACGGCAAGCCGCTGCCGCCCTTCGTGCCCGGCCAGCACCTGACGGTCGAAGTCGGCGTGCCGGGGCAGACCCGGCCCCAGGTCCGCTGCTACAGCCTGTCGGACGCGCCCGGCTCGCGCGACTTCTACAGGATCACGGTCAAGCGGATCGGCGAGGGCGAGAAGGGCCCCGATTCACCGGAGGGCGTGGTCTCGAGCCGCCTGCACGAGCTGCCCGAGGGCGCGACCATCAACGTGCGCGCGCCGTCCGGACAGTTCTTCCTAGACGTCAGGCAGACCCGGCCGATCGTGCTGGTCGCCGGCGGCATCGGAATCACGCCGCTGCTGTCCATGCTGAACACGATCTGCACCTACGGCCTGAAGCGCGAGGTCTACCTGTTCTACGGCGTGCGAGACCGCAGCCACCACGCCATGTACGACCACCTGAAAGAGCTGGAGCGCCGGCACAAGAACTTCCACCTGGTGGTCTGCTACTCGAAGCCCAGCCCGACCTGCAAGAAGGACCGCGACTACGACCACAAGGGCCACGTCACGGTCCCGCTGATGCGCTTCCTGCTGCCCTTCAAGGGCTGCGAGTTCTACCTCTGCGGTCCCGGCGGGATGATCCGCTCGATCACCGAGGGACTGCGCGACAGCGGCGTCCCCGAGACCGACATCAAGATGGAGGCCTTCGGTCCGGCCTCCCTGGAGCCCGCCGCCGCGCCGCCGGCCCAGGCCCGCGGCAAGCAGGACGGCGTCAAGATCTCCTTCCGGAAGTCGGGCAAGACCCTGGCCTGGAGCCCGGCCGCCCGCAGCCTCCTGGACCTGGCCGAGACCAACGGCGTCAGCCTGAACAGCGGCTGCCGCGCCGGGCAGTGCGGCAGCTGCGCCATCGGGATCAAGGAAGGCCGGGTCCGCTATCTGGCCAGGCCGGGCCAGACCCCGCCCAAGGGGCAATGCCTGGCCTGCATCACCGTTCCCGAAAGCGATCTCGTCCTGGACGCCTGAGGCGCGGCGATGGCGAAGATGCAGGCAGCACCGAACCACGGGATCCTCTTTGCCGGCGCCACCGCCGGCCTGGCCCTCGGCATGATCCTGGCGCTCAGCGGTGGCGCCCAGGCGCGCGCACCGGAACCGGCCAAGGTGGTCGGCGCCAAGGAGTGCGCGGAATGCCACAAGGAGGAGACCAAGACCTGGAAGCAGACCCACCACTACAAGACCTTCAAGGCCCTGCCGCGCAACAAGAAGGGGCGGGAGATCGCCAAGGCCTTGGGCCTGCGTCGGATCCGCGCCGAAGGTCTCTGCGTGACCTGCCACTTCTCGAGCAAGGAAGTGAAGGGCAAAACCAGGCCGATCGCCGGGATCTCCTGCGAGTCCTGCCACAGTCCGGCCAAGGACTGGCTGAAGCGGCACAGCGAGTACAGCGGCAAGAAGAAGAACACCGAGTCGCCGGAGGAGGCCAAGCAGCGCTGGATCGACGCCGAGAAGGCCGGAATGATCCGGCCGAAGATGATCTACACGCTGACCAAGAACTGCTACAGCTGCCACGTCGTGCCGGAGGAGAAGCTGGTCAACAAGGGCGGCCACCCCGCCGGCAGCCCCTTCGAGCTGGTCCGCTGGTCGCAGGGCGAGATCCGGCACAACACCTGGCACAACTCCGGCAAGGAAAACCGGCCGCTTAGCCCCGAGCGGCTGCGGCTGTTCTACGCGGTTGGTGTCGCGGTCGAGCTGGAGAGCGCCCTGCGCGCGCTCAGCAAGGCGACCGAGAAGGATCGCTTCGCGGTCACCATGGCCAAGCGGGTGCAGATCGCCCGGCTGCGCGCCCGCCGGCTGGCCCGCGCCACCAAGGACCCGGACCTGGTCAAGATGGCCCGCGCCGCCAGCGCCGCCCGGCTCACCCTGGCCGAGGCCAAGTCGCTCGCCGGAATCGCCGACCTGGTGGCCAAGGCGGCCCAGGCCTTCGCCGAGAAGCATGACGGCTCCAAGCTGGCCGCCATCGACCGCTTCCTGCCGGAAAGCAAGGACAACAAGGGCAAGACCAGGAAGCCCGGCAGTTGATGGAGACCATGGCCCGAAGCCGGGACAGCCAGCCAATCGACCTCCGCGCGGATTCCGGGCGCAGCGCCAGGGGCGAAGGCGCGCGGGCGCAGCGCAGCATCGCGATCCCGCGTCCGCAGCGCTGGGACCGTCCCTTCGACCCGGAGATGACCGAGCGCGACGTCGACCTGGTCATGGACACGCCGGTCTTCCAGAAGATGGACCCCAAGGAGTTCCCGCAGAACCTGCCGCTGCGGGGAATCCTGCTGAACGACGCCCGGATCCGCCACTACGAGCACGGCGAGGTGATCGTCCAGGCGGGCGACTTCGGCGGCTCCTTCTTCCAGGTCATGGCCGGCCGGGTCCGTAGCCTGCGCGGCGAGACCAACGGCCGGGCGCCGCGCGCGGGGGCCAAGACCAAGCGCTCGGTCTTCTCGGCGATCAGCCAGCTCTGGCGCAACTCGCCGGTGCCCGAGCGCCGGAAGATCGACGACTACCCGGTGCTGGCCGGGCCCTGGGCGACGGCCGAGGAAGAGGCACCGCGCGAGCGGCTGGACGACGTCGGCGCCGTCCTGGCGCGCCAGCAGACCGACCTGCTGACCGAGGACGACATGTTCGGCGAGACCGAAGCCCTGACCCGGCAGCCCTACAACCGGACCTACTTCGCCGAGGGCCGGGCGGTGGTCCTGGAGCTGCGCTGGCAGGGCCTGCGCGACATCCGGCGCTGCAACAAGGATTTCCGGGCCCGGATCGATGCGCTCTACCAGAGCCGCGACCTGAAGATGCACCTGCAGGAGTCGCCGCTGTTCCGCCACCTCGACGACGAGGTCCTGGACCACATCGCGCGAAACACCCTGTTCGAGACCCACGGCGAGTTCGAATGGGCCCACGGCTTCAAGCGCCTGGCCTCGGAAAGCCCGCAGGAGGTGGTCAAGGCCGAGCCGGTGATCGCCGAGTACGGCGACTACCTGGACGGCCTGATCCTGATCCGCTCCGGCTTCGGGCGGATCACCGAACAGGAGGCCGGCGGCCTGCGCACGGCCGGCTTCCTGACCCGCAACGAGACCTTCGGCCTGCCCGAGATCATCGACCACTGGCGCCGGGACGCGCCGCTGAACCACCGCTTCGGCCTGCACGCGGTCGGCTACGTCGACCTGCTGCGGGTGCCGACGGTCCTGGTCGAGCGCTTCGTGCTGCCCGGCCTGCCCGAGGAGGCCCTGGCCGCGGCGACCCGCGACGACCCGACACGGTACCTCTCGGCCTTCGCCGACCGGCGCGAGGCGACGGTCGATCCGACCTTGATCGACTTCCTGGTCAACACCCGGACCATGAACGGCACCGCGGTCATGGCGATCAACACCGACCGCTGCACCGCCTGCGACGACTGCGTGCGGGCCTGCGCCGCGACCCACGACAACAACCCGCGCTTCGTCCGCCACGGCCCCGAGCACGAGAACATCATGGTGGCCAACGCCTGTCTGCACTGCGTCGACGCGGTCTGCCTGATCGGCTGCCCGACCGGCGCGATCCATCGCGACCCGGGCAGCGGCAACGTCCTGATCGACGATACCACCTGCATCGGCTGCGCGACCTGCGCCAACTCCTGTCCCTACAACAACATCCGCATGGTCGAGATCCGCGACTTCGACGGCTCGCCGATCGTCGACCAGACCAGCGGCACCCCGATCGTCAAGGCGACCAAGTGCGACCTCTGCGTCGACCAGCTGGGCGGCCCGGCCTGCCAGCGGGCCTGCCCGCACGACGCCCTGGTCCGGCTCGACCTCCGGGACCGCGACAGCCTGTGGCACTGGGCCAGCCAATGAGCAGCTTCGCGCAGCGCCGTTTCGTCAACCTCACCCTGGCCTTCCTCTTCGGGGGCCTGCTGGTCCTGTTCAACACCCTCTACGAGATGTCGCTGAGGGACGCGGCTTTCCTGAACGGCTGGCTGCTTTTCGCCGGCATGGTCTTCCTGACCCTGTTCAACGCCCGCAAGAAGCTGCCTTTCCTGCCCCTGATGGCGGCCTCGACCTGGCTTCAGATCCACGTCTACCTGGGCCTGATCTGCGCCCTGCTGTTCTTCCTACACTGCGACTTCAGGCTGCCAAACGGCCAGTTTGAGATTCTGCTCTGGTCGGCCACGGTCGCGCTCTTCGTCACCGGCCTGATCGGGCTTGTGATCTCGCGCCGCCTGCCGCTGCGCCTGCGCGCCGGCGGCGAGCGAATCCTCTTCGAGCGGATTCCGTCGTTCCGTGCCCAGTTGGCCAACGAGGCCGAGACCCTGGCCTACAACTCGCTGGACGAGACCGACAACACGGCGGTCGCCAACTTCTACTGGACCGTGCTCGCGCCCTACCTGCGCAAGCCGCGCAACCTGCTGGCGCACCTGGCCGGCTCGCGCAAGCACGCCCGGCGCCTGGAGAACCAGATCCGCGAGCTGCAGCGCTACGAGAACACCCAGGGCCGGGCCGCTTTGACCCGGCTCGGCGAGATCACCGCGGCCAAGGACAACCTCGACCATCAATACGCCGTGCAGCTGACCTTGAAGCTCTGGCTGTTCTTTCACCTGCCGCTGAGCTACTCGGTCCTGGTCCTCAGCGTGACCCATGTCGGGCTGGCCTACGCCTTCGGCTCGGCGGCGCCATGATGAAGCGCCTGCAAAGCTTCGACTTCGACCGCAGCCCCTACCAGCGGGTTTCGGACCAATGGGTCTGCGGCTACGCGGCCGAGGGCCGGCCCTGCCGGCTGGGACCGACCGGCAAGGGCCGCTGTCAATCGACCAGCGAATGCGAGCCGCGGCACGACGGCGGCCAGTGGCTCTGCACGAGATCCGAGGACCTGGGCGGCCCCTGCGAAGAGGGCCCGGACAGCGACGGCGGCTGCTGCCAGCAGCGGCCGCGCTGCGTGCCCCACGCCAGCCTGCGCCGCCGGCGCGGCAAGGTGACCTTCTGGGCGACCGCCCTGACCCTGGCGCTCGCGGCCCTGGTGCTGGGCTCTGAGCTGCGCGCGCCGGCCTTCGACCCGGGCCCGGTGATCCAGGGCCACGGCGAGGTCGGCAACTGCGGGACCTGTCACGTCGCCTTCGCCGGCGGCCCCGCCGGCTGGTTGCGGGCCGCGGTGCGCCCGGACGACCCGCACGGCGACAGCAAGAAGTGCGTCGCCTGCCACGACCGCGGCCGCCACGCGACCCATCCGCACAACCTGGCGCCCGCCGTCCTCGAACGGCACACCAAGACCATCACCGCGAACACGCCGCAGTCTCGACCGTCCTGGCCGGTCGCGCTCAGGGATGCGGTCTTCGCGCTGCCGGAGCAGGCGGAGGACGCGCTGGCCTGCGCGACCTGCCACAAGGAGCACCGCGGCGCCCAGTTCGACGCCACCGAGGTGGCCGACGACCGCTGCCAGACCTGCCACGCGGTCAAGTTCGACAGCTTCTCGGAGGGCCATCCGCCCTTCGACCGCTATCCCTACCTGCGCCGGACCCGCCTGGCCTTCAACCACCAGCGCCACTTCGACCGCAACTTCGCCGAGTCCAAGATCAAGAACCCGCCCAAGACCTGCGCCGCCTGCCACGTCCCGGACGACAGCGGCCGCTACATGGAGGTCAAGCCCTTCGACGAGACCTGCGCGGCCTGCCACCGCAGGGACATCCGAGGCGAGGGCCTGGCCGGCACCAAGGGACTGCCGGTCTTCGCCTTGCCCGAGCTCGACCTCGAGACCCTGCAGGAGAAGAAGATCGATATCGGCGAGTGGCCGGAGTACGCCATTGCCCAGAGCATCTCGCCGTTCATGGTTTTGATGCTGAGCGGCCAGCCCGGGCTGGAAATCGACCTCGCGATTCTCGAGCGCCTGCAGCTCAACGACCTGACCGAGGCCAAGGAGGGCGAGCTCCGCGCCGTGCAACGGGTCGCCTGGGGCATCAAGGAATTGCTGCACGACATCGTGGTCACCGGGGCCGAGACGGTCCGGGGCCGGGTCGAGCTGAGCCTGAACCGCAACCTGGACGCCGGCATTGCAGCCCAGTTGACCGCGCAGATCCCGCTGGACGTGATGCGCGGCGCACAGCGCGACTGGTTCCCGGCCCTGAAGCGGGAAATCGAAGAGCGGCGCCAGAAGCGCGCCGCCCTGGGACCGGCTTCGCGCCAGCGGCGCAGCTTCGCCTTCCGGGGCTTCTCGCTGCCGGCCTGGGGACCCCGGCTCGCCGCGGGCCGGGACCGGCTCGGCGGTCATCCGACCCAGGGGCGCCGGGCGCCGGACCGGCTGCAGCTGGCGCAGAGCGAGGACGACCTGCTGTCCGACGACAAGCTGGTCGACAAGGAGTCGCTGCGCCTGGAGGACTTCGAGATCCTCAAGCAAGAGGACTCCAGCGGCGATAACAGCGGCCTCGGGGAGATCGCCCCCTCCGGCGGCGGTGCGCCCGCAAAGGAAGAGGCCGTGGCCAAGCCGGACCCGAACAAGGTCGCGCCGCCGCCGCCGCGGGCGTCAGAGCGGCCGGGCGACGAGACGCCGCCGGTAGAGTCCGCGCCTGCAGAGGCGGCGCCGGTCGAGAAGGCCAAGGGCGAGACCGCCCCGGCCGAGACTGCCCCAGCCAAGGCCGCCCCGGCCGAAGCTGCCCCGGCGGAAGCCGCGACCGAGACCGCGCAGCCCACCGCCCCGGCACCGGCCCAGGACGAAGCCCCGGCCCCGACGACACAGCCGGAGGTCGCCGCAGGCGGCGGTGGCGACTTGCTGTCAGGCGACGACAAGCTGCTCGACAAGAAGTCTCTTCGCCTGGAGGACTTCGACCAGCTGCTGAAGGAGGACTCCAGCAGCGACAACAGCGATCTCGGCGCCCTCGCACCCTCCGGCGGCGGCACGCCCGCAGCCCCGGCAGCGAAGCAGCCGGAACCCGCGGCAGCGCCCGAGCAAGAGGAGCCGGCGGTCGCCGCGCCGAAAGAGGCGCCGGCCGAGGCCGAAGAGGTCGATCCCGAGCCCGAGGTCGCCGCACCTTACGAGCCGCTCGACCCCTCGGTCGATCCGGAGACCTGGGCCGGTTTCGGCGGCTGGTTCCGCCAGGACTACATCGTCTACTACCAGCCGGTGGCCCATCGCGACCCCTTCATGCGCGCCTGGATCGACCTGGCCGCCAAGGCGCACGGCACCCGCGCCGAGCCCGGCGGCCGCGCCCTGATGGCGGTGTTCCGCGACAAGGCGAGCCCCGGCAAGTGCACCCGCTGCCACAGCCAGGACCAGCGGCCGGCCGGCGGAATGAAGGTCAACTGGCGGCCCTACTATGCCAGCCAGAGCTTCCGGCCCTTCACCGTGTTCAACCACTCCTTCCACTTCAGCCTGGTCGGCACCAAGGGCTGCGGCACCTGCCACGAGCTGCAAAAGGGTGGCGATTTCGCCGCCGGCTACAAAGACCTGGACCCGCAGACCTTCCAGTCCAACTTCGCGCCGATGAAGGTCGAGGTCTGCAGCGAGTGCCACGTCGCGGAGTCGGCCGGCGAGGCCTGCGTGCAGTGCCACCGCTTCCACGTCGGCGAGTTCCCGATCATCCCGGTCCGCACCGTGATCGCCGAGATGACGGCGGCACCGACCGGCCAGGGCGAGGGGCAAGCCGCCGCCGGCGGTCTCGGCCTGCTGGCGCAGCCGCCGGATGCCGCCGCGGCCGGCGCGGCGCCTGCGGCGCCCGCCCCGCAAGCAACGCCACAGCCGGCACCGCAGCCCTCCGCACCGGCAGCCCCGTCGCAATCTGCCCCCTCGCAATCGGCCCAGGGCCGCGCGGCCGACGTGGTCCTGCCGCGGGCGCTGCCGCCGCGCAAGATCCGCCAAGGCGCCGCCCTGCAGCCCCCGCAGCGCAACTAGGGCCGGCGATCCGCACAGGCCAGGGATCATAGGATCGAGCCCGGCGATGACAGCGGGTCATGGTTGCGGCCGCTGCGCGATGCAGGGCGATCCCCGTGCGTAGTCCCGTCGCCGAAGACGGCACTCCCCTCAGAAGCGGCACCACTGGGCATCCAAGGATGACCTCGGGAGTGCGGCAATTACCGCTGAACGCTATCGAGCCGGAACGCGCCAGCGAATTTTCTCTCGCTGCGGTGCGCTGCACTCGGGCGTGGACTCAAGAATGTCGACCGGCAAAGGCGCCTAGCAGAATGCCCGGGTTTGCAGGGGAACCGGAGCTTTCCTAGCGCGCTTCAGAAAGAGCAAAACGAACCAAATCGGTCTCTTGTGGAGCGTCGTCCCAGTCTGGCGCTATTCTCTTCGGGACCAGAAAGAAATTCGGGTTCCGGCTAAGCCATGGTCGTTCTGGGTTCGAGCAATACTGGTGGCGTCCCCAAGGCGCTTGACGACGGGTGGGAGGTATCCAGTCGGCTGCAGGCCGGTCTGGATCCCGATATCCTCGCCTCGATCGAGCAATCAATTGCCGATGACGAGCATCGCGATTTTCACTCTCTGATCATCGCCCGGCACGGTCAGCTGGCTTATGAGGCCTATTTCAACGGCTACGACCCGCTGCGCCTGCATGACATTCGTTCGGCCGGCAAGAGCTTCACGTCAACCTTGATAGGGATTGCGATCGACCAGGGCGCGATCCCAGACGTGGACGTCCGGATGTTGCCCTATTTCGAGAATTTCCGACCGCATCAGAACTTGGACCATCGAAAGCAATCGATCTGCGTTCGAGACCTCTTGATGATGATGTCCGGCCTCGACGCCGACGACAACGATCCGACGACCCCGGGCTGCGAGAACAACATGCTGGAGTCGGATGATTGGATCAGATACGGCCTCGACCTGCCCATGGTCGAGGCCCCGGGGCGTCGATGGGTCTACGCTGGCGTGAACACGATGCTCCTGGCAGGGGTTCTCGAAGCCGCGACCCAAAGGCCTGTCATTGAGTTCGCCAAGGACAACCTTTTCGAGCCGCTGGGCATCGAGACCCTGCACTGGGAGAGATCGCCGAAAGGGACTGTCGTCGGGCAGGGATTTCTGTCGCTTCGTGGTCGCGACCAGCTCAAGCTTGGCCAGCTCTACCTGAATGGCGGGTCCTGGCGCGGACGCCAGATCGTATCGAAGCGTTGGACCCGTGCGGCGAGCGAATGTCGGGTCGAAATTCCCAACCCGTGGCCCGCTGGATATGGATACCAATGGTGGTGGATGGAACTCACCATAGAAAACAAGAGCTTCAACTGCTATTTCGCGACCGGAAACGGCGGCAACAAGATCTATGTGCTGCCGTCTCTCGACATGGTGATCGGCATGGCGAGCTCGGCATACAACCAGCCTTACATGCACACGCGATCGCATGAGATTTTGAAGCGGATCTTGCGGGCGACGACCTAGCGCTTTGGAGCGAGAAGCAAGAAGCACCGCATCCCCGAGGCAGGTTCTCTCTTCTTGGATATACCTTGCCCTCCAGGCGAAGG
>JASJAL010000334.1 GCA_030067055.1 Kiloniellales bacterium
AACTCCTGCCCCTTCAACGCGCTCTACTGGAACTTCCTGATCGAGCAGGAGGCGCGGATCGGCGGCAACCCGCGCATGGCCATGCCCTACCGCAACCTGGCCCGGATGGACTCTGAAAAGCGCCAAGTGATCCGCGACCGCGCCCTGCAGGTTATCGCGGAGCTCTACGCCTGACCGCGCGGGCTGGCTTCGGCGGAGGCAGGGTGCTGCCGTCGACCCGGCCGCTCGCGGCCGGTTCCGGGCCACGGGTCTGGACAACGCTTGAGTCGGCTCACGATCCCAGGCAAGCTCAGGGCAAGCGCCACAAGGATAGACAAATCGAAAAGGCGCGCGTCGAGGCACGGCTCGACATCACCCTGGCCCGGGACCCAATCGGGGCACGGGCTTTGGGAGGCCTTCAACTGGGGGATAACATGAACCTGAAAAAACTGATTGGCGGCTTGGTGTTTGCGGCCGCCATTGTAACCGGCAGCTTCGCCGCCCAGGCGCAGAAAGCGGGCGGCACCCTCGTCTTCATCGTCCAGCCCGAACCGCCGTCGATGGCGTCCTACCTATCGACCTCCGGTCCGATCGGCCTGGTCGCGCCGAAGATCTACGAGGGCCTGCTGGACTACGACAAGGACCTCAACGCCGTGCCGGCCCTCGCCGAGAGCTTCGAGGTCAGCGAAGACGGCAAGACCGTCACCTTCAAGCTCCAGAAGGGCGTCACCTGGCACGACGGCAAGCCCTTCACCTCCGCCGATGTACAGTTCACCGTCATGGAGGTCCTGAGCAAGGTGCATCCGCGCGGGCCGAACTCCTTCCGCGAGGTCACCGAGATCCAGACCCCGGACGAGCACACCGCGATCTTCAAGCTGGCCAACCCGGCGCCCTACATGCTGCGCGCGCTCTCGGCCTATGAATCGCCGATGGTGCCCAAGCACCTTCTCGAGGGTCAGGACCCGCGCAACGCCGACCTGGCCAACAATCCGGTGGGAACCGGCCCCTTCAAGTTCGTCGAGTGGAAGAAGGGCCAGTACATCCGCCTGGACAAGAACGAGAACTACTGGAAGGAGGGGCTGCCCTACCTCGACCGCGTGGTCGGCCGCTTCATTCCTGACGCCTCGACCCGGACCGCCGCCATGGAGAACGGCGAGGTCCTCTACGGCGCCTATGGCGCGATCCCGAACGTCGACGTCGTGCGGCTGCGCGAGATGGACCACATCGGCGTGACCACCGACGGCTACGCCATGATCAACCCGGTCTCGCTGATCGAGTTCGACACCACCCGGCCGCCCTTCGACAAGCCGGCGATCCGCCAGGCCATCTCCCTGGCGCTGGACCGGCAGTTCCTGATCGACAACATCTGGTTCGGCTACGGCAAGCCGGCGACCAGCGCGCTGTCAACCAACTTCGCGGCCACCGGGCTCTACGCCGAGGGCATGCCGCACTATCCGCCGAAGGCCGACGTCGCCGCCGCCAAGAAGATCCTGGACGACGCCGGTGTCACCCCGAACGCCGATGGCGTGCGCGCCAGCGCGGTGCTCGACCTCATCCCCTACGGCGAGGACTGGCGCCGGGCCGGCGAGTACATGAAGCAGGCGCTGAACGACATCGGCATCAAGGTGGAGTTGCGCTACGAGGACGTGCCGACCTGGCTGAAGCGGATCTACGCGGACTACGACTTCCGGATGAACGTCAACTACTTCTACCAGCTGCCCGATCCGGTTCTTGGCGTGCATCGCCACTACGGCACCGACCAGATCCGCCAGGGCACCCACTTCGTCAATTCGTCGCGCTACAGCAATCCCAAGCTGGATTCGCTGCTGGCGGCGGGTGCGACCGAGGCGGATGCCACCAAGCGCAGCGGCATCTACAAGGACATCCAGTCGATCCTCGCCGAAGACCTGCCGGTGGTGAACCTCTTCGAGATGCAGTTCCTCACCGTCTACAACAACAAGCTCAAGGATCACGACACCTCGGCGCTGGGAGCCTACGGCTCCTTCGAGCGCGCCTGGCTGGACGAATAACATGAGCCACCCGGGCGCCGGCCAGAGCGCAACCTGGCCAGCGCCCGAGCGGTCCGCCGAGGCATGAACCACTCGATCAAACGCCTGCGCTATGTCCTCAAGCGGCTGCTCCAGGCGCTGCCGATCGTCCTCGCGATCGTGGTCGTCAACTTCTTCCTCCTGCACATGGCGGAGGGCGACGCGGTCGACGTGCTGGCCGGCGAGGCGGGCTCGGCGACGCCGGAGTACATGGCCGAGCTGCGCCAGAAGTTCGGCCTGGACAAGCCGCTGCCGGTGCAGCTGGCGATCTACCTGAAGAACGTCCTGTCCTTCGACCTGGGCTATTCCTTCCGCCACGAGATGCCGGTCTCGCAGCTGGTCCTCGACCGGTTCGTGCCGACCCTGCTGTTGATGGTCAGCACCATTCTGCTAGCGGTCGGCCTCGGCATCGTCCTGGGCCTGATCGCCGCCATCGGCCTCAACACCTGGCGGGACAACCTGATCTCGGTCTTTGCCCTGGTCACCTATGCGACACCGCTGTTCTGGGTCGGGTTGATGATGATCGTGGTCTTCTCGCTGAACCTCGGCTGGTTCCCGACCAGCGGCATGGAGAACATCGCCGCCTTCCATTCCGGCTGGGACCGAGTCTGGGATATCGCCCATCACCTGGTGCTGCCGACCATCACCTTGTCGCTTTTCTACCTTGCCCTCTACACCCGCCTGATGCGGGCCTCGATGCTGGAGCAGGCCGGCATGGACTACGTGACAACGGCCCGGGCCAAGGGGGTCACGGAGCGGCGCATCGTCTTCGTCCACGTGCTGCGTAACGCTCTGCTGCCGGTGGTCACCATGGCCGGCGTGCAGGTCGGGGCGCTGATCGGCGGCTCGGTGATCGTCGAGTCGGTCTTCGCCTGGCCGGGCCTGGGCATGCTCGCCTTCGAGGCGCTCTTCGCCCGCGACCTCAACCTGCTGCTCGGCATCTTCCTGCTTTCGGCCCTGCTGGTCGTGGCGGTCAACCTGGTGGTCGACATCATCTATTCCCTCCTGGATCCGCGAATCGAGGTTGGCTAGGGCATGGACCGAGAGAATCTGGCGAGCTTCTGGCGGCTCTATCGGCGCAACTATTCGGCGGTCTTCGGCCTGTTGATTCTGGCGACGGTGATCGGCCTGGCGGCCACTGCGCACCTCTTCTATCCGGACGATCCCTTCAAGCTGGCTGGGAAGCCGATGTCGCCGCCGGTCACCGAGGGCTTCCTGCTGGGCAGCGATTCCCTGGGCCGCGATGTGGCGGCGGGCATCGCCCACGGGGCCAAGACCTCGCTGCTGATCGGCCTGGTGGCGACCCTGGTCGCGGTCGGCTTCGGCGTCATCATGGGCGGGCTCGCGGGCTATTACGGCGGCTGGATCGACGACCTGCTGATGCGGACGACGGAGATGTTCCAGACCATCCCGTCCTTCGTCTTCGCGATCCTGCTGGTCGCCATCATGAAGCCCTCGATCGAGAGCATCGTCATCGCCATCGCGGTCGTCTCCTGGCCGGCGGTGGCGCGCCTGGTGCGCGGCGAGTTCCTGTCGCTGCGCAACCGCGAATTCGTCCAGGCCTGCCACACCCTGGGCATGGGCGATCTCAGGATCATGCTCGGCGAGATCCTGCCCAACTGCCTCTCCCCGATCATCGTCACCGGCTCGCTGATGGTCGCGACCGCGATCCTGATCGAAAGCGGCCTCTCCTTCCTCGGCCTCGGCGATCCCAACATCATGAGCTGGGGATTCCTGATCGGCGCCGGCCGCACGGTGCTGCGCAGCGCCTGGTGGGTCTGCACCTTCCCGGGGCTGGCGATCCTGGTGACGGTGCTGGCGATCAACCTGGTCGGCGAGGGCTTCAACGACGCCTTGAACCCGCGGCTCCGGGAGCGGCGATGACGGAAAGGCTGCTCGAGATACGCGACCTCCACGTCGCCCTGCCCGAAGGCTCCGAGCGCCGCTACGCGGTCGAGCAGGTTGACCTCGAGTTGGCGCCGAACGAGATCCTCTGCGTCGTCGGAGAGAGCGGCTCCGGCAAGTCGCTGACCGCTCGCGCTGTGATGGGCCTGCTGCCGGCGCCTCACGTCAAGGTCGAGAGGGGCAGCATCCGGTTCGGCGACGAGGACCTGACCGCGGTCGAGCCGGCGCGGCTGCGCCAGATCCGGGGCAGCGAGATCTCGATGATCTTCCAGGAGCCGATGACCGCGCTCAATCCGGTCATGACCATCGGCGACCAGATCGACGAGGTCTTCCGCTTCCATGCCAAGATGGGGCGCAGGGAACGACGGCAAAAGGCAACGGCCCTGCTCGACGACGTGCATCTGCCGGATCCGGAGCAGATCATCGGCGCCTATCCGCACGAGCTTTCCGGCGGCCAGCGTCAGCGGGCGATGATCGCCATGGCCCTGGCCCTCGATCCCAAGATCCTGATCGCCGACGAGCCCACCACGGCGCTGGACGTCACCACCCAGGCCCAGATTCTGAAGCTGATCAAGGAGCTGCAGGCCGCGCACAACACCGGGGTCCTGTTCATCACCCACGACTTCGGCGTGGTCGCCGACATCGCCGACCGGGTCGCGGTGATGCAGCAGGGCCGTGTGGTCGAAAGCGGGCCGGCCGAAACCGTGCTGAACGCGCCGCAGCACCCCTATACCCAGGATCTGATCGCCGCGGTGCCGAGCCTGGTGCCGCGGCCGCCGCGCCAGCAGTCGGCCGAGCCGGTTCTGCAGGTGAAGGGCCTGACCAAGGTCTACCGGAGCGGCGGCAGCTTCTTCGGCCTCGGCGGCAAGGAGCGCAAGGTCGTGGCGGCCAAGGAGGTCGCATTGGAGCTGCGCCGCGGCGAGACCCTCGGCATCGTCGGCGAGAGCGGCTCAGGCAAATCGACCGTCGCCCGCTGCATCGTCCGCCTCAACGACGCCGACGACGGGCAGATCATCTTGCACGGCAGCGACCTCAGGCCCCTAGGCCGCGCGGCGATGCGCCCCTTCCGGGCCAAGATCCAGATGGTTTTCCAGGACCCCTTCGCCTCGCTCAATCCACGGACCAAGGTCGGCAGGATCATCGCCCAAGGCCCCTTGATCCAGGGCGAGTCCGCGGCCGCGGCCCAGGACCGGGCCCGCGAACTGCTCAAAATCGTGGGACTCGACGAGCGTGCCTTCGACCGCTACCCGCACGAGTTCTCGGGTGGCCAACGCCAGCGCATCGGCATCGCCCGGGCGCTGGCGCTCGACCCGGAAGTGCTGGTCGCCGACGAGCCGGTCTCGGCGCTGGACGTCTCGATCCAGGCCCAGATCCTGCTCCTGCTGGACGAGATCCGAGAGCGCCTGGCGCTGTCGATGGTCTTCATCACCCACGACCTCAGGGTCGCGGCCCAGGTCTGCGATCGGATCGCCGTGATGCGCTACGGCGTGGTGGTCGAGACCGGATTGACCGGCGAGATCTTCCGCGATCCCCAGGACGCCTACACCAAGGACCTGCTCGCCGCCGTGCCCGGTCGCCACTGGCTTCCGACCCGGCAGGACGCCATCGCCTGATCGCCGATCCTCACCCTGTGGATGGGTTTCTTTCCGACATGACGCCCTGCCGGGCCGGAATTGGCACAGGACTCAGTCGATCAGGGCGTCTCTGGCGGGGTTTAGTTCCGTGCGATTTGCGGCGAAAAATCTGCAGCGACGGGTCGGCTCCAAGGCGTCGTACCTGTTGCGCGACGCGACATGATTGATCAAGAGTTGGCGCTCGCCTCATTCTTTGACGACACCCATGCGACGGAGGGACGGTCATGGCTGCCAAGAAAGTAGCGATCATCACGGCGGGCGGAAGCGGTATGGGCGCCGGCGCGGCTCGCAGGCTGGCGCAAGATGGGTTTGACGTCGCGATCCTTTCGTCGTCGGGCAAGGGCGAAGCCCTGGCCAATGAGCTTGGCGGAATTGGCGTGACGGGATCCAATCAGTCGAAC